>JAALKG010000158.1 GCA_011088145.1 Cyanobacteria bacterium MH1_Bin12
GCTTTGCCTTGGGCCCCTGGTTGACTTGCCATCGCGCAAGGATATGAATTAATTAGGCAAAAAAGATGCACTCAGGTTGTGGTAGGAGCAGTTGAAACCCCTATTACTCCTTTAACCATTGGTGGATTTACTCAAATGAAGGCTTTAGCTCAAGAAAAATCGGATCCTTTTGGTGTTAACCGAGATGGCTTTGTCTTAGCTGAAGGAGGAGCAATGTTATTGTTAGAAACTCTCAATTCTGCTGTTGCTCGTGGTGCTAAAATTTATGGGGAAATTTTGGGCTGGAGAATTAATTGCGATGCCCAAGCAATGACGGCACCAGAAGCCAAAGCTAAGACTGCTATCAAAGCAATTGAAAAATGCTTACATCTTGCACAGTTAAAACCACAACAAATTGATTATATTCACACTCATGGTACTGCAACTATTCTCAATGATCAAAGGGAAGCTAAAATTATTCAACAATTATTCCCTCATTTGCCTAAAGTTAGTTCTACTAAAGGAGCTACAGGTCACACTCTCGGTGCATCAGGTGCGATCGCTACTGCTTTGAATTTTCTTTCTTTGGAAAAACAAATACTATTACCCAACATTGCTTGTTCTCCTTCCCCTTTTCAACTCAATTTGTGTCCATACTCTCGTAATTATTCTTTACAAAATATGCTTTGTTTTAGTTTTGGATTTGGAGGACAAAATGCGATCGTAGCTATGGGTAAGTATAACAATTAACGATTAACCGTGATTCATTATTTACTCTTTAATTAACAGGATTGGGAGAAAAGAGAATCTCAATTCTTAAAGACAAGTATCTCAATATGGGGAGATTTCGATCGTATAATTGTAGTAACTTTGTTCATGGAAATGTCCTAATCTATCAGGATAAAAAAGCGAAAATATATTAATAAAAAGAATTGTAGCTTTTTTAATTTATCTGAAATAATTATAATTGCGACTAACATTTCCTCTGTTATGGTGACTGTTATAAAATAGTCATTTATGAATTATCTATCAAAGAGCTTATTTAGGATGCTTTTTGATTAATTCTCATATTTGGAGGACGATGAACAGGTTGAGAATGTTGTTGGTGGATTTGTTGGCGACCATTACTAATAATTCTGAGCATCTCTGCCATATCTCTTTCTAATTTAGATAAAACAGAATCACTATAAATATCCGCTTCACGATGAATTTCTTCTGCTTCTCTAATAGCTTGTTTTTTCATTTGAGTCGCTTCCTGCTGAATTTTTTTGCGAATTTGCTCCACTTCGGTCATAGTTTTTCGTTGCAGATTTTCGCAATCATCTTGTACTTGTTTTTTAACTTGATATGCTTGGGCTTCTGCTTTTTGCACAATTCTAGACTCATCTAATAATTGTCCTGCTTTTCTTTGGGCATTTTCGACTATTTTTTGAGCATAATTTTGAGCATCGGCAATCATTTTATCCCTTTGTGCCAAAATTTCTAGAGCTTGAACATAACAGTCAGGAATATTCAAACGCAAATCATCTAATTGATCATTAATCGTCTCTTCATCCACTAAAATTTTCTTGATAATGGGAAGAGTCATACCCTGAAAAAGCATCTCCTCTAATCGATCGATTTCTTCGACTAAGGGAAAACCCATTTCCTCTATTTGTGGAACATTATCGTTGTTAGGGGATATGTTTTCTGATTGTTCTTGGATAATTTGATTGTTACTCATAATTGTAAATCTCCTCTACTGCTTTATTTAGGTCTGAGTGTAATCGTAAAAACTTGCGTGAAATAATAAAACTATATATCAAAGTGGAAAAAAAAAAAATTTTTTAATTTGATAAATTTTCCAGACAAGTTGACAAATGACCCAAAAAGTGTTGATTTAGTGAAGTATAACAAGAAAATCAACATTTTCAGATTAGATAAATATAATTACGAGATAGAAGCAAAAATTAACATTCCACAGTGAATTAGCCCTTTAGCTTCTCACCAAAGTTGAAAGTTCAATGGGCAACAGGCATTAAGTTTTCATCTTTAAACAGGAACAGTTCAAGTCCTTATTTATCATTGAATAGTAAATAACCGTAGCATTTAGGCAAAATTTAAAGTAACACTACTCCACACACAAATTCTTTCTTCTTTGACGACTAATTATGCCACGGTATTTTTGGATGATTAATTATTTACTTTGTCCATCTTTAAGGACAAGTCAATGAAAAAAACTTGGTTTTCTATTTAAATTAAAACCCGAATTATTTTTTCTTGATTTATTTGTGCTTAATTACAAATATTTTAAAAATTTATTAGGCTTTAAGTACCTTCTTTTCCAACTTTTTTCGCAACGGTATCCAAGATTAAATAAATAATCAATACGTATAACAAAGCCAATAAAGGTATTAACATAAATCTCTCCTAAAACGATAATGGAATGAAAAAAGTGGAACCACAACCCATCAATTAAGGTATTTATAGACACTCTTAACTTAATGAATAAACTAATTATGATGATTCATTCGCCAACTGCTTTCAGTTATCAACGACTAAAAATAATTTACCTGTCAATATGCAAATTGATATTCAAAACCATTTGCCTTTTAGACTTGATACTTGATTGATTCGTTCTTTTAACTTAAAACTAATCAGATATAGCGATAATTTGTAGTATTTGTATCAGATTATATAACCGAATAACCTGAGAACCTATCACTGAATGATTACAGGGTGACTGATTCAATCTTAATGAATGATATTATCTATCTCTCAATTTCATTAGATACATACCCCTATAACTTATTAAATTAAGTACTAATATTTGAGAAGCACTATTAATAATCACTTATCTTTGTATATAAGCGAAAAATTAAGTCATGGAGGCAAATTAATTTAATTTACTTTTCTCCTTGATGAGATTGAAAATCAGATTTTCTACTTAACCTGTAATTTCGAATAAACCAAAAAGTTTTGGGATCAACTTTCTCTAATCACAATATAACATAAAGGGACATTTAATCTTAAGAAAAAATATTTTTTTTAAAGATTCTCTGACACACTATGAATAATAGGTTATGAGATTTCAGTTAGGAGAAAAATCAGAAAAATTTTGATATTTTTTAGCTGACTAGGGAAAGCATCGCTTAAAATAGCAATAAGATATGTAAACATTCGTTAACTATTATTATAAATCTACTCATCAATGACGACTGCAACCTCAATATTTGCCCCTGTAGAAAGGGATTTATCTACTTTGATAGATAACCTAACTAGCCTTGTTGAAGCTCAACATCCTATTCTTGGTGCCGCCGCAGAACATTTGTTCAGTGCTGGAGGTAAAAGAATTCGTCCTGCGATTGTATTATTGGTTTCACGAGCCACAATTAAAGGAAAGGATTTAACTCATAAACACCGACGTTTGGCAGAAATTACAGAAATGATTCATACTGCGAGTTTAGTTCATGATGATGTAGTAGATGAAGCAGAATTAAGACGACAAGTTGCCACGGTGAATTCTTTGTTTGGTAATCGTGTGGCTGTATTAGCTGGAGATTTTCTGTTTGCTCAATCTTCTTGGTATTTAGCGAATTTAGATAATTTGCAAGTGGTGAAATTACTTTCGGAAGTAATTAGAGATTTTGCGGAGGGTGAAATTCAACAAGGATTAAGTTGTTTTGATACTGATGTGACATTAGAAACATATTTACAGAAAAGTTATTTTAAGACTGCATCTTTAATTGCCAATAGTGCTAAAGCGGCGGCAATTCTCAGTGGGGAAACAGAAACTTTTGCCAATCAAATTTATAGTTATGGACGTAATTTGGGTTTAGCTTTTCAAATAGTGGATGACATTATTGATTTTACTTCTTCGACAGAAGTGTTAGGCAAACCAGCAGGTTCAGATTTAGCTACTGGTAATTTAACTGCACCTGTTTTGTATGCTATGGCGGAAAAACCTGCTCTTTCGATGTTGATTGAAAGGGAATTTAGTGAGGATGGAGATTTGGAACAAGCTTTAAGTTTAATCAATGATAGTGATGGTATTCAAAAGGCTAGAGATTTAGCTTTTCATCATAGTCAATTAGCTTTAAAAGATTTACAATGTTTGTCTCCTTCTTTGGCTACTGATTCTTTGGCGGAATTAACTAGTTATGTGGTTAATCGAATTAAATAAACTAAGACGCATTTAGATTGCCTATTTTATTGATAGGAGAAAAAGGTGAAAATATTGTCTCCCGATTCCCGACTTCCCTGTTATCTAAACGAGAACTTTAGTGCATCCAAGCTTAGTTTAATTTTGCTGGTTATAATCATAATTATTTTGAAAGGAGTATGTTAATCATATTTAAGTTTCAGTTTGTCAGAATTGATGAAAACGTAGGTTAAATTTTCTTGCTTCAAGTCAACCTACTTGAGTTTCGATCGCATTTTTAGTGATTTTGGTTAATAACTCAGATAAATTAGCACTATGTAGAGATGACAGAAAGTCCTCCAATAATGATAGAGGGAGTATAACAAGAAGCTGACCAAAGACGATCGTCACCGATTGCTTCTACTTGTTGTAAAGCTTGATAAACATTACCCGCTAACATACTGTCTTTAATTCTGCCGACTATCTCACCATCTTGAACTAAATAACCTAAATCAATATTAAAAGAGAAGTCTCCTGATATATCAGCACCACCACCTAGTATTTGATCAACTATAATTCCTTGTTTTAAACCTTTAATTAATTCAGGTTGTGACAAATTTCCTGAATTCACAACTAAATTAACTAAATCCGGAGTTGGATAACTACCCAAACTAGGACGAAAACCATTACCTGTATTCTCGATACCTAATTTATAGGCTATTTTTTTATCGGTGTAAATATTTTCTAAAATACCTTGGCTAATCAGATTCAATGATTGAGTAATCGTACCTTCATCATCAAAAGGACAATCATAAGGTTGTAAATCTGGTTGCTGACTTAAATTTAGACAATCAGAGATAACTTGATTGCCCATAGATTCACTCCAAGGAGATGATTTATCTAAAATATGTTTGCCATTTAACGCTTCGGTTACGGTTTCCCATAAAGTTATTGCCCCATTAGGGGTGAATAAGACAGGCATTCTACTGCTGTTTATCTGAGCATTTTTTGATGCCCAATGTAATTTTTGTAGGACTCTGGTTATCTTTGGGTGCCCATCGAGGGGGGGGGGGGGGGGGGGGGCCGGC
>JAALKG010000159.1 GCA_011088145.1 Cyanobacteria bacterium MH1_Bin12
TTACTCTTATCATGAAATGTATTAGCTTACAAATTGAAGTGCGAAAATCAAGATTAATATTTGGATAAACAACTGATGGTGGTGAACCTGCTCGAAAATATTGCCCCCCATCATCACCAGCAATATTGGTTAAATTAATTTGCTCTAAAGTGCCATTGCCATCGCTATCATAATAGAGGGTAATACCTCTTCCCGTTCCATAAGTATCGAATTCAAAGGAGGTATTATTCGGAATAGGATCGCAGATTAGAGTATTTTTGGCATCTGTACCACCAGTGGAAAGGAAATAAATAGTATATTCGACGGTATCCCTTGGATTTGTTTCCCCACCATTAATTGCTCCAATTAAGAAAGTACTATCCGTTTTACCTGTGGTATCAGGCCAAAAAGTTGTATCTATGGGGTTGGGTTCAGGACTATCTAAAATATTATCATCGTAGGCATAGTCTTCATCTTGGTTATAAATACCCATATCATCACCATTTTGGCTTGCTCCAGTATTATTATTGATAGCAGTAATACGTTTTACTAACAGCACATTCGGACTACCAAAAGCGATCGTCACTTGATAATCTTCAACCTCACCATCCGTGACTAATCCTATAGCTCGTTCATCAAGATCAGTAGTTCCTGAGATATCCGTAAGAAGTCCTGTTGTGAGTCGAAAACGAGCGTAGGTATTGCCATCAGTTGTGCCAATGGGTACAGTCCAATAATGATAGCTCTTGTATCTGTTCTTAAGTCAACTTCAGAAGCATCGTCAGCTGACTCAATCACTACTTGATTGACAGCCGAAGTCCCATCTGGAGCATCAAATTTAGATTCAGTAGTAAAAGTAATTGGAGCAAGACTAACATTGGGTTGTTGCTGACCTAAATCCCAAAAAATGGTAGTTGTGCCGTCGCCATTGACTGTAACTGTTGTGGGTGGAGTGTTGGCACTGCCTGTCTGGTAAGTTAGCCATTGAGGTAAAGTGTCTGTGATTGTCACATTTGGCTGGACAGGAGCAGGATCAACGGTGGCAGTGATGGAGGGTTGCAGAGAAAAATCGACGGAATCTCCTGCCTGAATGTTATCAATGCTATCGTTAGGAGAAGTTGTTTTATCAACACGGACGATCGCTCTAGTTAGAGTTAGACGATCTCCAAAAGCTTTTGAGCCTCCATGAGTTAAAGGGTTATAATTCCTCGTTTGCCAATTACCATTTCGTAGAGTATCCGTCTGATAAGCAGAAAAATTGGCAAGGAGAGTTCCATTAGGAATCGGTTGTCCCGTATTGGGATCAGTATTTAGGGCAGTGAGATTAATTCCAATTTCAAATCTAGTGGTGGCGGGTACTTCTGCTGTTGCCCGAAGACGAACTTTGGTAATCGCGGTGATTCCTCCTGGAACTGCGCTTGTACTGGTAAACCAACCATCGGGAGAATCACTATCACCACAGGTGGCATTTCTTTGCTCAGTAAAATCATTATAAGCACCCGTACCATATTCAATTATATAATCAGAAAAGCTAGTATTCCTGACGATGACATTCACCGCATTACCAGTTTGACCAGCTAAATCTGTAACCACATGGGTTTGGTTATCAATTTTGTCGCAAAAGAGAAAATTTTGCCAAGGTATAGCACCATTATTATTAGCAATAATCCATTTAGCGAAATTTTGGGTAGGCATGACCAGACCGTTTCCAGCATTTTTTTGGGTCAAGGTTGGTAGATTATTACTATTGGCGATCGAATCGGTACTACCCCAATAGTAATTATTAAAACCACCATTACCGGCAATTAAGGTGTGAGTGGTAGCGTTATTTGTCACATCTGGTTCTAGGTTATTCGTATTACTAACGCTTATCGTTGTCAGTTCACTGTAGGTATTGGTAAGATCTAAACTTCCTCCAGCGTCATTAATATCGCTCAAAGGAACCCAGAGCATAACCACTCCACTGATCAGATAAGTTTCATTAGCTGGTAAAGAGTTACCGTTACGTTGTTTCGATGGTGCATGATTACCTGTAAAATCGGCTCCAGTAATTTGAATATTGATGGGATCACCGGGATTAGTTTGGGTACAAGTCCAAGTTCCTGAATCTGATACGGCTCGATCTTCTTGACCAACTGGAGTGGCAGAGAGTTTACCTGTGGCCAAACCTGTCTCAGTGTTAATCCCCGTTTGAGCTGCTGAACCGTTCCAGTTACACCCATTTTGAGCATCGTTTTGAGTACCCCAACCTTTGTAGAGAAGAGCGTTAACAGGATTAGCATTGTTGTAAGTAATATTGTCAGTAATATTAATTGTTCCTGTCAGTGGTTCACTTCCTTTTCCTTGTGCTATCACCATCGTTAAGGGATAGGAATAAACCAGACCATCTTCTCCTGAAGGACCTGGACGCAATCCTATTAGTTCGGGGTTTTGATCCGTTTTGCGAAGATCTACTTTAGGGGCAGCGGAAACAATATTGTTAACAGGGCCAGAAGTGAGAGTCTGAGAAGGAGCGAAGGATATACTTGCCGATGCGGTGACGATTGATCCCTGAGGGGCTTCTCCCAATACCTTAGCTTGAACTTTGATTTGTCCTGTTTGAGAAGAGGGCAAATTACCCAGATTACAAGTTATGGTTTTTCTATCAGGACTGATACTTGATCCTGAGGCAATACAAGCTGAGGGAATGCTTATCCATTCTTGATCACCCGTGAGGGTACTGGTAATAACAACATTGTCAGTATTATTCGTATCGGTGGTATAGAGCCATTGATAGGTAATGATATCTAAGGTTCTGATAATGTTATTATTGGCATTTTGATCGTTTCCTGGATCATTATTGGTGTTAAAGGGTGCTGTTCCAGTACTATCTGTCGTTAAGGAAAAGTTACTAATGCTTGCATTGGCGGAGGTTGTTGCTCCCAAAATAATTGTCGCAGTCAATCCCATAGTTAGCAGTTGAGTTGATTTGACGATCGCTTTTCTATCTAGGTTAGTCCACAGAAAATTTTGAGTTAGTTTTGACGATCGTCTTTTAATTTTTTTATCTTTTGAATTATAAAGTTGTTTTAAATATGTGAATATTTTCATTATTTATATTTATTTAATATGAAGTTTAAAATAATAATTGATAATTTGTCTGGCGTTTGAAAAGCTATTCTCCTTAGAGATTGTAAGAACAAGTATCCGATAGTTTTCGCCCTCTAAATCCCCATCCTTGTGCCTGTCGGTATGTCCCCGATAGTAGTTGAGACTAGGGGACTTTATTCCCTTTTTCCTCGATAATTGGGGGCTAGGGGCATTTTCAATAGTGAGCCAGATTTTTCAAACGTCCTCTTAGCCATATATGAATTATTTATTGATGAATAACTGAATAAAGGAAGATAATTGGAGCTTTATTGCTGATATCGAATTTAGGTTAATTTAGTAAATTTAAGTAAAAATTATAATGAATAAAAATTGATAATTTGAATCTGCTTTTCTATGGCTTTAAAGTATTACAGTTAGGAGGACGTATCTTTTTGGAATAAAGAGGAGTCGATTCTTCATTTAAGGAACTAATCATGATGTTTTTTGCGGGTTCAGAAGTTCCCATTTCTGGCAGAGTAGCGATCGCACTAATTATCGTTCCTGAGGGAAGATTATTGAAAGTTACGGCGAATTTTCCCGCTGAATCAGCTTCAATTTCTTTTAAAATTTTATTTAATGGACCATAGTTGTTTCCCGGTTCAGTAACTTGATAGATCGTTATTTGGGCATGGGGTTCTGCAATTCCATCTAAACTGACTCTACCTTCAATCAAATAAAATTTTTGACTCAAAAATAGAGGTGCGTTAATAGCCTGATTACCCGTATCTAAACGGCGATTTTCACTATTTCTGAGGGGATTGCTTTGGTCATCTATTTGGAAATCCTGAATTCGGACATGATTATCTGTAATTAAATCTATACTTAAACCATCTAAATTACTGAAAATATTACCAACAATCAAATTGCGATCGCTTTTGGGATAAGCCGCTACCACTACACCTGAACCTTGTTGATGGGTAATATTATTATTAATTACTTGATGCCCATTACCCATTAAATAGATCGCCGCTTGATATTAGTAACACCATCAGGCTTAAATAAATAGATCCCACTTCCATCATTTCCACAGATTAAATTGGAGTCAATCTCAGTGCCATCAATAAATCCTTCTAAATGAATTGCATTCGATATTCCCGTCAGACCATTGCCGATGATCAAATTATCCTTAATTTGCAAATGTTCGGCTGTTTTTCCCACTCTATCCATTGATTCTCTTTACTTACTTTGATAATTCTTTCTGTTGCTTTTTTGATGGTCATTGGGACTCTACTTATCCATGATAATTCTTTCATTTTCTGTAGATTATCACTAGTAAAAAGTGAGCTATCTGCTACATATTTTGTTTTCACATTAATATTTTTTTGATAGCTAGAGATTAAATCAGGCAATCCTTTTTTATCTGATTCGTTCCCCGAACCTATCTTCATAAATGTAGGTATGTCCCCATCATTTGACACCATTATTTTGATTAAAAATTGGTTTAAATCTGGTCTTTTATCTTTAGAATAGCCATGAGTTATATTAATGATATTTTCTCCCTCTTGATTATCACAATTATAATCTCCTTGAACCGATATTGAACTAGAATCCAAGTGACTAAATTCTGTTGACAGTTGAAACTTTTTTATGGTATTTAATCCGATTTTTGTCCATAATAATTCCAGTGAATTATCATGAAGCACATCCATTACTCGACCAATTTTATCATCATTAATATATTGACTTTTGATACCATTACCTAACAATTTTTCCACCGGTTTATCATCAAAAAAGTTAGGAAAAAGATATAGAGGTTTAGATACAAATCCCAGACCATTAATAATAATAGCTTTAACAATTTTACCCGCAGAAATTTTTTCTCGAGGATGTTTTGGAATAATAGAATCAACGATGTTTTCCAGTTCTAAATCGTCGATAATACCAGCAATAAGACCAAGATGGTCTAGATTTTGGGTTTGGATAGAATGGTTCACTTTAAGAAAATAATCAAGACAATAACTGATTATCATTATCCCCTTAATTTCCCTGAAGTGAACCAAGTATATATACTTAGTTTGATTTCCTCTAATTTTATCTGCGGAATGTGGGTT
>JAALKG010000015.1 GCA_011088145.1 Cyanobacteria bacterium MH1_Bin12
AGTATAGCTCAATTGTTGATTTTATAAAGTTTCTCGTCTTATTCAGCAACCCCTATATTAAGCAATATAAAAATCTATTTACCGAATGGGTGCGACCTAGTTTTGATGTTTAAAGAAAAGCCATGAAACTTTCATTCTATAAGGCATTTATTATCCATAAAATAATACAATACTTACAGTAATTGTATGTTCCAAAATTTTCTAAAAACCTCTTTAATAGTGAATTACAGCTATAATGTATCATAAAAAGGTCGCGCCCTACCGAATGAGGATTAAATAACTTAGACAACTAAAATTGCGATCGATTAATTGATTAACAAGTTGTAAAATTAACTTTACTATTTGATTTAGTCCTTGAACCTTAGTGAAAGTATATTAGTCTAAATCCTAGTTAAAAGTAGTTTTAATGGGTTGAATGGGTCAGAGGTCTTTATAATTATGAATAATAAAAATATTTCATTATTAATTATTAATTATTAATTATTAATTCACTCAACTAAAACGTTATGTGCGTAACATCAGTTAAGTAACTCAATGGTTTATCGAAAAATATAAATCAAAGAAAGATCAATCAACAGCAACTCTCAACTATGAAAATTAATGAAAAAGAACAAAAAATTGTACCTATTTAGCTTTACACCGATTTTAGTCATATTCCTAATTTTGGGAAACATCAATTATTTATCAAATCATTATATATTTGCTCGTGTTAACAATATTGGGCAAACAATACTTGCTAGTAACTGGGATGAAAATAAAATAGATTACCATGGTAATACTAATATAACGGTTGATCGTAGTCCATCTTGTGGTTGTTGTGGAGGGTGGATTGGGCATATTCAAAAACAAGGCTTTGAAGTTACTGAAATTAAAACTAATGATATGGAAACTATCAAACAAAAATATAATCTCCCGTCAGAATTAACCTCTTGCCACACAGCTATTATTGATAATTATGTAATGGAAGGACATATTCCCGCAGATGATATTAAACGTTTTTTAGCTCAAAAACCTGCTGATTTGAAAGGATTAACAGTTCCAGCAATGCCCATTGGGACTCCTGGTATGGAATCAGATAATATTAAACAAGCTTTTAAAGTACTCGCTTTTAATCATCAAGGAGAAACGAATATATTTAAAAGCTACGAAAAATACTAAGATTATAATTCTATTCGTGATCATCTCTTAGCTCTGTTGTTATAGTATCATTGTTAATTATTACAAGGTTTTGTGAAGAATGATTATTTTATAATGCGATCGCTATAATTTATTTTTCAAATGTTCAGTAATTGAATAATCCAAGAGAATCAAAATCTCAGTTACAATTAAAGATTATACTTATATAGAAATTTTTATCTGTAATGCTATTAACGGACAAAACTACGGCAGAAAAATTTATTACCGCATCTGAATCCTACACTTCTCCTAATCAAAGATTATTCCCTCTTACCGCTAAAGTCAATGAGCAAAATAATTTAGAAATAGGTGGTTGTGATGTAACTAAATTAGTTGAACAATTTGGTTCTTCTCTATACATTCTCGATGAAAAAACCCTTCGCACTTCCGCTAGTCAATATCGTAGTGCTTTTGAAGAATACTATAGTGGTGAGTCTCAAGTCATTTATGCTTCTAAAGCATGGAGTTGTATGGCAGTAGTCAGCATTCTCGCTAGTGAAGGTATTGGCTTTGATGTAGTTTCAGGTGGTGAACTTTATACGACTTTAAAAGCCTTAGAAATGAGTGGTTTTTCTTCTGAAGATATTGAGGGTAAAATTTATCTTCATGGTAACAATAAATCGATCGAAGAATTAGAATTAGCTGTTGATAATGATTGTAAAATAATTGTCGATAATCAACTGGAATTAGAAAACTTAGCTAAAATCACCACTGAAAAACAAAAATCTGTCAGTATCTTAATCCGTCTAACTCCTGGTATTGAATGTCATACCCATGAATATATCCGCACAGGCAGTGTTGATAGTAAATTTGGCTTTAACTTACATGAATTAGATGATGTTTTTAACTTTATCAAAGCCCAAAATTTAATTGATTGCATTGGTATTCATGCCCATATTGGTTCACAAATTTTTGAACTTGAGCCTCACCATGACTTAGGTGGTGTTTTAGCTGATTGGTTTAAAAAAGCCCTTGATTTAGGTCTACCCGTCACGGAATTAAACGTTGGTGGTGGTTTAGGTATCCGTTATACTGAATCTGATGATCCTCCAAGTATTACAGAATGGGTAAAAACAGTTTCTACTGCTGTGACTAAAGCTTGTGAAGACAGAGGTTTAGCCTTACCTAAGTTAATTTCTGAACCAGGGCGATCGATGGTTGCAACTAGTTGCATCACAGCTTATACTGTCGGTGGGCGTAAGATTATTCCCGATGTGAGAACTTATGTCTCTGTAGATGGAGGTATGTCTGATAATCCTCGCCCTATCACTTATCAATCTCTTTATCAGGCTGTCGTAGCTAACAAAATGACCGCTGAATTCACCGAGACAGTCACAATTGCTGGTAAACATTGTGAGTCTGGAGATATTTTGATCAAGAATATTGATTTACCTCAGACAGAAACTGGAGATATTTTAGTTGTTTCTGCCACAGGTGCTTATAACTATAGTATGGCTTCTAACTATAATCGTATAGCAAGACCTGCTGCGATTTTAGTTAATGATGGCGAAGCTAGTTTAATTATCCGTCGTGAAAGTTACCAAGATTTAGTTAGACAAGATTTATTGCCTAGTCGTTTGGGTTAGAAGTTCTCAGACGAATCATATATCATTTATTCTTGGGTAAAATATCATTTTTATTGTCGGAATGACTCATATTAAGGAACTTGTTATTTAACTATTTACCAATAAACTTGGGAATTTTTCTTCATTCATAAATTTTCTAATTGGTATTCTATTTTATACAAGTTCTTTATATCCTTTTAATGGTTTCTAGAGTTGTCTCAAGTTCTTGAATTTTCTGCCATAGTTCGACTATCAATGATTCTTTTTGCTCATCGGATAGTTGTTTGATATCTGGCAGTTGTTTCATTTTTTATTATTAATTTCTATCCATTTCACTTAACCTCTACTTCTTGATTTTGTCGAGGTAGTTGAGCAATTACATTTTATTTATCTCGTGATCCCGATGTGATTGCATGGGAATTTGATAGGCGCAAAAAATTATTCACGAGAAGTGAACCAGTAATGAAATGAAAACGAGACAAAAACAAAGTAAAAATAAAGTAAAATAAAATTGTAACTCATCGAGGTGGTGAGCAATGGTCACAGAAAATTTGAGGACAAGTACGTGTTTGTGAAGCAAACCGTACAAAGCCTTTGACGAGGATTGAACTCGTGACCTCACCCTTACCAAGGGTGAAAAATAAAGCTTGAAAACTTTGTTATTTAGAGACTTCAGTTATTCTCAATAATAAAATATCTCAATATTATCTCAATATTAATGTTTTTTAACCTTAATATTAAAACCGCAACCCTGACTGCCTGACACAAGTACCTCAAAGTCTTTCTTTGTATAGATTATTTAACTTTAAACTTTTGCTACATTTATCGAAGTTCTCGTTCTCAACGGAACTTGCTCCCAGCATCGACAAGGAATTAACTGCTCCCACAACCTGGCTGGGTTCGACTTCCAAATAGCGATACAATTGGTCTAGGGTGCGATGGCCGCTGATTTCTTGGATAATACGCAAAGGTATGCCCGCATTGCTCATTTGGGTTAAGGCGGTGCGGCGAAAGCTATGGGTACTGGCTCATTCAATCTCGACTCTCTTGCAGGCTTCTCGTAATATCCAGGAGGCGGAATCGGCATGAAGATATTTTCTTTTCTGTCGCGGTTGTCCGGGGAAGAGGTAGCTTTGGTAATGGGGCAGGGGATATTGAGACAGCCAATATCTCAGTTCGTTAATTACTGGTATGGTTCTGGTGGCTAACTTGCCTTTGGTGTTTTTTTTGCGAAAGATAATTTCTGGTCTAATTCTTTTCTGACGATCGTATACGTCTCTAACTAATAATTGTACTGCTTCATTGACGCGACAAGCGGTATAAAGCATCACCGCAAACAAGGCTCTATCTCGGGGGAGATTGACGGTAAAACTTTCCCTAAATAACAATTCGATTTCTGCTTGGCTGAGGATTTTGGCTTGTCCATAGCGATCGATTTTCATTGTCAAATAAGGGAAAAATAGGGTTTTCTTCTCTTATTATCCCACCATTGTAGGGATTTATCGATCTTACCTTCACGCTCTGCTCATCATATCTCCTCAGCTTGTTGTTTGAGTTCGGCGATCTCCATGATGAATTGCTGGATCTGCTCGGCATGGAGCTGAAAATATTCATCGATGCTGGTCAGTAGCGCGTGAAAACCTACTTCATACCTTGCTCGGTGTTGTCGGGTGGGGACATCAATGGCAGCAAAGTCGTAGAGTTTGGTCTGGTAGCTATCTTCGAGCAGTTCGATGGTTTGGCGCATATGGTGAGGTGATCGGGGAGTTGGAAAAACCGTCATGTGAACGGCTACATGCGTCTTTAGCTTACGCTTGAACATACACGCACATCTCCCCGACCATAAAGTCGAGAATTCACATGATTAAGAGTAAGAGTTTCCACACTCCAGAAACGGTTATATGCCGTTTCTACCGTTACCCTATCTCAATTGCTTGCGTCAGCGTGATGGAGGCGCACATCGTCATTTTATCAACGTAAGAATTCTCCATTCTTACGTTGAATTATAGACTAAAACGAATCCCGAAAGAGTTTATATTTTTTATCTTTAGGGTATTATTAGTACCATTGGAAGAAATATTATAAACTTTGTTCTGGAGCTAGTTTAAATTATTGTGTATATTGGTACTATGAGCACCGCAAAAGTATCTAAAATAAACCAGCTTTTAAGCTCTCACCCACAAGGGGTCGTGATGCTTTCCTCATGGTTGAGTAAACAAGGTTATAGCCCAGATCTGCAAAAACGCTATCGTCAAAGCGGTTGGTTAGAATCTATCGGCACTGGGGCGATGATCCGAACTGGGGAGACAGTGAATTATAAAGGGGCAATCTATGCCCTCCAGCAACAACTAGGGATGAGCATCCATATAGGGGGTAGGACGGCTCTTGCCATGCTCGGTAAGGCTCATTATTTGGAACTGGCAACCAAAAAAGCGATCTTGTTTGGCGCTCTTCAGGAAAAACTGCCCCTCTGGTTTGAAAAGCGCAATTGGGGTGTTGAATTGGCTTATTATCAATCCTCTTTTTTACCACCAGATATGGGTTGGACCTCAGTTGAATTGAAAACTTTTTCCCTCAAGGTTTCTGCTGCCCCCAGAGCGTTGATGGAATGCCTCTATCTGGCACCGAAAAACCAAGAATTATTAGAATGCTACGAACTGATGGAAGGTCTCAACAATTTGCGACCCGAACGCGTGCAAAAACTACTTGAGGCTTGTAATTCGGTTAAAGTTAAACGGCTCTTTATATACATGGCTCAAAAGGCAAAACATCCTTGGGTTGAATATCTGAATTTGAACAACTTTGATTTTGGCAGTGGAAAACGTAGTATTGTGAAAAACGGTGTTTATGTTGCCCAATATCAAATAACCGTCCCCAAAGAATTAGAACCAGATGACAAAACCCAGCTATAAAAAACAAGCTGCATTATTGCTCAATACATTACCGGAAGTGGCCAAAGAAACCTGTTTTGTTCTGCATGGTGGTACAGCGATCAATCTATTTGTACGCAATATGCCTCGGATTTCGGTTGATATTGATCTGACATATCTTCCCATTGAGGATAGGGCAACTTCCCTAAAAAATATTGCGGTGGCTCTTGAGCGTATCAAAGGCAACCTGGAAAAAATAAATCCCTCTGTCCGTGTTGTGCATAGGCAAAATGTTGGCAAACTGTTTATTTCAGCCCAAGGGACAAATATCAAGCTAGAAGTTAATCTGGTGGGAAGAGGCACATTGCTCTCTCCACAGACAATGATCTTATGTGATAAAGCACAGGATGAATTCGATGTATTTTGTGCTATGCCCATAATGCCGATAGGACAGCTTTACGGCGGGAAAATCTGTGCGGCTTTGGATCGTCAGCATCCGAGAGATTTATTTGACGTGAAATATCTTTTAGCAAATGAGGGATTTACAGAGAACGTTAAAACGGGGTTTTTGTTATCTCTTTTAAGTAGTGATCGACCTATCCACGAAATCATTAAGCCCAATTTACAAGATCTGCGCCTAACAATGAAGAACCATTTTGAAGGCATGAGCACCGAACCATTTACTTATGATGATTTTGAAACTACAAGGGAAAATCTAATTGCCATCATTCACCAAAATCTGAAACGACAGGACAAAAAATTTTTGCTGAGTGTTAAAGCTCTAAAACCTGATTGGAGCATATATAATTTTGAGAGTTTTCCAGCTATCAAGTGGAAATTACAGAACCTAAAAAAATTGAAAGAGACAAATCCGAAAAAACACGAGGAACAATACGAGGTTCTTAAAGACCGATTAGGTGTCTAAGACATTTTCGACCGAGTATAGTGCGAACGCGTTAAAATTGGACTTTTGACAGACAATCGATCAGCTTCTCGGACTTGATATCGTAATGTTTTGCTGAGGCAAGCTAGAAATAACCTTAACATGAATTATCCAGCTATCAAGCAAAAGAGGCAGGAGTTGAAAGGCAGACAGAGGAAAGTTTTCGCTCTTGCTGTGAGACTAAACACCGATAACTTAACCTTCTGCGGAGTGCCTTCTGCCTTGCCTGAAAAGCGGTCAGAATTCTTTTTCGATCAAACACAAAACAAAAATTTATAAAAACACTTGTTGTGCCTTGTGGGTAAGTGGGTAACGCGTAGCGTTATCCAAGGGTGTAACCCGTCTTATCCACAGGCAATCATGTTCTGTGTTATTTATATGTTCTTATGTGTTCTGTGTTCAGGCACAATAACTATTTGAAAAACAACCCCAATATCTCGATAAAATCAGTTATTTGGGAGTAACTGTCAGAAAATTGGGAAATTAAAATCAGCAATTTGGGAAATTAAAATCAGTTATTTGGGAGTAACTATCAGAAAATTGGGAAAAGGGACGATCGATTTATCCACAATAAATATCAAATATCAGTTTATGACTTGCTGATTGTTGATAGTTAGGCTATTTTCCTCTTATGAATGAGATTGCCTCTGCTATTTTTCCCAAAGTACCAGAAGACTTATCGTCGATCGTCAAGCCAGAAGAGTTGGTTGATATTGTTGAGATGTCACCTTTAACACTACAAGATCGACGTATTTATAATCTCTTAATTGGTAACGCTTGGAACAATATTTTCACCCAAAGTAAGCATAGTATCAGCCGAAAACAACTGACAGAGCATTGTAATAGCAACAATCACGACTTAGAAGCCTCTTTTCGTCGTCTGATGTCGTCGATCGTGCAAATCAGAATTAATCGTAATCGTGATGGGGAATCATCTGTGCGGCAGATATCTCTACTTGGTTCTAATGAAATTGGCAAACGCTCGAATGTAACCTATAGCTTTCCTCCTGATTTAGTGCAAATCATCAGAGATACACAGATTTTCGCCCGACTCCATACCAAGGTAATGTTTGAGTTATCGAGCAAGTATAGTCTGGCATTATATGAATTTCTCCAACGTCGTTGTAATTTGCAGTATATTCATCACGAGACCCTTACTGTAGAAGCAATAAGAGGATTATTAGGTGTTCCTAGTGGCCAACTCAAAAGTTTTGGTCATTTAAACAAATATGCTATCCAACCGGCAATCGATGAAGTTTCCTTCCTGACTGAATATAAGATATCGGCAGAACCTAAACGTACTGGACGCACAATCACCCATCTAAAAATTTATTGGTTTCGTAAAACCGATACTGCCCTTGAAATAGCCAAAACACTAACCCTAGAAGTAGGAACTGGCTGGGATATCTATGCTATTCATCAAGATTTCATTGAATATACCACTCAAAAAGGTGAGCCACTCAATAATCCAGATAAAGCTTTCATTGGATTTGTTAAAAAGAAAATAGAAAAACAGCCTCAATGATTAAAATCAGTTTTTTGGGATTTCCTCCAATCTGAAATTACGGACAACGTTGTCCGTAATCGTAAATTTAACCAAGTAGAAAGCATCAGCTTTCACCACAATAGCTTTACATCTGCACTAGTAAGATAGACTCCTCATTCAGCAAAGATGTATTAGTCGTAGGTTTTAACTCTGGTATCATCGACCATCCTAACCAGAGAAAAATAACAGTCAAAGTACTACTTAGAAACGAACTAACCAATAGATTAAAGATCGAGTTCCATTTCTTTGTCTTTGACCTTTGCTCGGTGAGAAGAGCGACTTTTTGGTAGAGAACAGCGATCGTCCGTTGCATCGTCTTGAGTTGCTGTGTATTGTTGTGAAAACTCCTTTGTAGATGATGCAGAGAATTGCTCAAGCTCCCTTGTTGTTTGTTTAACTGATTCAGAGAGCTGTGTAAGTTGTGGTTTGAGTCTTGCAGTTGTTTGATCAACTTGTTGCAAGTTTCGTTCAATTCGAGCAGAATAATCGCGAGCTTTTGAGAGCTGGTTGCTAGTAATGAAATCGTCTCGCTTTTGTTGGTTATGTTTGACAAAGTCTTTAGATTTAGGTTTGACCATTCTTCGAGTTCCTCCTGAAAATAATTTATAGCTTGTTCAAATTGTTGAGGCCCTGTTTCCAACAAAACCTCCAAATTGCAGATGATTGCCACCAAAACAAACAATTCATCATCAGGGTGAATATTGAGTTTTTGAGAAATCTCTCGTGCTTTCGCCTGTACTTCGGCAGGTTTATTATTCAACGCCACATCAAGCAGTTGTGTGGTGGCATGGGGTGGTAAGACTAGATTCTTCTTCATTGTCATGATTAAAAATATGGTAAATAGGAGCAAAACATTCCCTTGTTTCCCTCAAAAATCGAGTAATACGACGACGAGAGATGGCATTAAAATCAGAATGAGCTAAAGCATCAGAAAAGCTCAGACGATTTTGACGAATAAATTCTAGTTCCTTAATGCCGTGGAATTTAGGGAAATTGAGAACCCGAATTTGATAGTTATGAATATATTCTTGTAATTGGGGATGATTGTTAACTAATTGCCAGTTTTCCGTCTTACCCCAATTCTTGACTAGAATATGTTCTACCCGATCTCCAAAGAACTCTAGATATTGAAGTAAAATATTAATAGATTCATATTGTCCATCGGTAATGTGGAACAGGTAAAACTGTAATTTTTCTTCTTCTGCTATCTCCAAAATTTCATTCTCATTGAACCATTGAAAAAGGGGAGCTTGTACTTGGGCAGGTAAATTAACCAATACAGGCTTATCTTGTGCTGCATTATAAATATTATTGGGACTGTCCTGAAAGCGATCGGCTTCGGAGAACAACGCCATACGACATTGAGTAATGTCTTTATATGCCGCTCTCACATCAGGGTTAGAGCGATCGGCATCAAAAAGGGAAAAGGCTCGGTTACTTGTTAGTAAAGCTTCCACCAGTGCCGAACAAACGGTAGTTTTGCCGACACCTCCCTTATCATTCAAGACAAAAGAAATCTGCTTATTCATTGTTTATTTCCTCATAAATTCAATAATTCTTCTAATTGTGATTCGTCAAACTCTCTCAAACTAGGAGGTTTATACTCCTGTGCTGAAGGAGAGGGAGAGTTCTTGATTTTTTTTGAAGCAGTCTTTTGAACATGGGAAGGTTGTTCTCGAGAAGTTGAGGTAGCTACTTTTGCTTTTTTTGGTGACACAGTACGTGGGGCTTCGATATGAGAAAGCAATTCTTCAATAACTTCTGGTTCTTTCATTTCAACCATAGTTGCAGTCGTTTCTACTAAGCGTTGTTCTTTGATTTCACCCTCACCCTCAGTGGTTTCTTGTGATAATTCTGGCTCAATAGTATTTTCTTCAATCTCAGAAATTGTTTGTGAAATTTGTTGGTAGTAGCTTTTGAGCGATCGTCCTGAGATAGAATGACCTTCAACAGTAAGAATATCGGCAATATCATCAAAATCATAGCCGTTTTTCAAGGCTAGATCGATCTCATCTTTTAATGCCTCAATTACCTCATATTTACTCAAAATATTGCTTTGAGACGACCATTGGGTAAAAGATATCGTTAGTTGTTGATATTGCTTGACGGATAACTCAATCTGTTTAGCAAGCTTTCGGGTTTCCTTTGTTAGCCCCCTTCCCGTTGCTTTTTCAATCATTTTGGTGGTGGACGGGACATTCTGGGAATCCAAAAAACTGACCACATCTTTACTACTGTAACCATGTTTTTTTGCTTGTTTTAATAAAGGGCGATTTTCTTCTAACCATTGAGCAAGACTGGGAGATTTTACTTGTGTTGTTTTCATTGAAAGTGCCATTTTTAATGTGGGTATATTTGAGCGAGTAATCATTTTTAGGTAATGGGTAATGGGTAATAGGTAATAGGGAAGAAATAATAGGGAATAAGTAAGAAATAAGAAGTAAGAAGTTTTGAGTGTTTAGTGAGGAAAAATGATTAATTTCAATTTTCATCTAATAGTTAAAAACTAATTCTCCAGCAATTGTGGTTCGGTATCTCCTGACTCCTGACTTCTGTCTCCTGACTCCTGACTTCTCACTCTTGACTTTTTCTCTAACGAGGAAGAGGTAATAAGGTTTCTGCTTCCTGACGATATAAAAGCATTTCCTCATTAGTAATTGGTCTTTGTGGGCTATTATTAGCCAATTCATCACGAAGTTGATGCCAATAAGACTGGCTATAAGCGATCGCTTTTTGCTCTAATTCAGATAAGCGAAAGCGGTGCTTCAGGGGAATGAACCCTTCTTTACGATTGCTAAAGCCAGGGGAGACAACCACCGCCCTCCCCTCTTGCATTTTGAGAAACTGAGCTGGTTCCCATAATTTTTTGGTACGATGCTGGGGTGAGAAACTATGGCTAGCTTTCGAGCCACCACGGTTAGTGGTACGTTGCCAGTAATTTACCTGTACGTCACCAAGTAAGTCACTATAGAGCTTTGCCGAGTTATATTCCCCTGGGTTAACGAGAATCTTGGTGCCACAAGTACTAAAAATACTTTGAGCTAACTCATGGGAATAACTATGGGAGAGTTGTTCGTGATTCTGCACCCCCAAAAGAAAGGACATGCCAAATTTACGATTTTCAGCAATATAATGATTGAGGTAAGGAAGATATAAAGAAGGGGCCTCATCAAGAGCAATAAAAATTGGTTTCTGACGATAGGGTGTTGCATTCTTCGCCACCATAAAATCGAGGATACTGGCGATAATAGGGGCTACTACAGCTCGTCGTGGTCGATCGACTCCTAAAATTAGTAATTTTTTTCCTTCTAAACACAGAGGGATAGTAGAAAAACCGCATAATGCCCCTAGATAGCGTGGTCGCAAAAAATCCTTAAAAATATCTTGAGCTGAACCAATCAAACTAGCCACAGTTTTTTCACTGTCTGCTACGGCAATAAGTTGAGCAAAAGACTGTCTCACCCAAGGATTAATAGTCGATGAATGTTGTATTCTTTGTACAAGTTGAGGCAATTCTAAAATAGCACTAGCCATCATCACATCGGTATATTTTGTACCTTTAGCAAAAGCCAATGCCCCTTCAGCAAGGCTAACTCCCCCACGAGTAAAAAAGCGTTCATTACCATGACTAGATTGACGGGATTGGTTCTCACTAGCAATACGTACTAATTGCCTAGCGGTATCTATATCCTCTTCATTTTCAAGAATATCTACAGGATTGAGAATCCCACTTTCCTCATACCCAGGAGCAAAAATATGAAGATCATATCCTCTAAATTGGGCATAAGCAGCGATTTTTGTTGATAGTTCAGGATAAGCAAAATCATAAACAATAGTCGGTAAATCCTGACCTATAGCATCTAAAATAGCAGGTACAATCACACTATAAGATTTTCCACTTCCAGGCATCCCTGAGACAAAAATACTACGTTGAGCATCAGTTACAGGTAAATTGCCTGAATTAAGAGAAAATTCTAGTTCGTCAGTCTGCTGTTGTCGTTCAGCTTTGCTTCGAGCGGTTCGATACTCCCAAAATCCTCCCCAATAGGCATTAGCCAATAAAGGATGTCGTCTTTGTAGCAAGCTCATCAGTAATACCAAAATAATAAGGATGACGAGGATGATGATCGTATCCATATCAATGGCTTGAGTTCTCGATAATAAAGACATCATCACCCGTTTAGTAATGTCCGTTGATTGATTCATCTCCCCTACCCTCCTAAATCGGTATCCAAGTTTTTTCATGGACAGGGAAAAAGGGAATCGGGCCAATGAAATAGGGAGTACATCCCAAATTCACAAAGTTTTTTTTGACACAGAAACGGAAGAAAATCGCCATATCACCACGACCACCCGCTTCGTCAACATCCCATAGTACAACCTTGAAACTAGCCCCAAATGGATGTCTGCCTGCGGGTTCTTTGCCTCCATTCACCGTACCTAAAATCCCTTTACCTCCTTTGACTTCAAAGGTGTTACCAGTAATCCACTGACTACCAGCTAACCAAGAAGGCTGACTAAACTCGATATGAGGGCAATTCTGAGGACAATAGACGTTAAAGCCTTCTTTATCAGAACCAACGATACTACGATTCAACTGATTCTGATATTGATTAAAAACAATATTAGCATAGGCAATTACCTAAATTATCAAAATGACCAATAGGCATAAAATCGATAATGATATCCCCTGTTTTCCATGTGGTAGAAGGATTCCAACCAAGAATCTGAATAAGTTCAGGGCTAGCAATAAATTCTCCTCCCTGAACAGTACTAGCAAAGGAAGCAAAACTTAAATTTTCGATCAACTCAACAGAAATAGTATTCGTATTTGTTTGAGCGACAACAGGGGTTGGATGCCAAAGTGACGGGATAGGTGAAACTTCTAGTGCGGCTATTGTTACCATACTGGTGAGGTAACGTTTAGGCTTAATTTTTTTATGTAACATAGTAATTTGATTGATAAGGAAGAAAAATTCAGGAGACGGGAGATAAGAGTAAGGAGACAGAAGTCAGGAGAAAATAGAATAAGTAATAGTAATAACGAACAAAGAGAGATTAATAGTTAGAAAAATGTCAAATTGATGGTTTTTCACCTATTACCTATTACCCATTACCCATTACCCACTCCCTACTCTTTACCTTCCCCCCTTCCCCAAGCTTCTAATTGACGAATAAGAGAAGAAGAAACTTTGGATAGTGCGATCGCGTCCACGTAATCATGCCCTTGTTTTACCAAAGCAATAAAGTGGTGAACTCGTTTCCATAATTCAGGGTTATCAGGTAGTCGATTCTCACTTTGAGCCCAAGTAATACCTTCAGCGACATGAGTAAGATTAATAAGATTACGACTTTTAACCTGCATCGTCGGATTATTTGATAAAGGTATGGGATTCGATAACGGGGATGAACTCTGAGAATTCTTCACATTCAACGTGTGATAAGATGGGCTACCAACGCTAGGAGACAAGTGAAACACTTAGAGATAAATACGTTTTTGCTTATCCCTTGTCTTCACAGTTAAAAATGTCTTTCCTCGTGGTGAAGACGTAAGATGAGGCAACTTAACACCTTGAAGTAAACGCAAATGAATCAATTGTGGTTGTCCAGGGTCACAACTTTGATTACCTTCACATAAAATTTCATCAAAGCTCATGCTGTAACGAGAGGGATTATCTAAATTGGCATAGGTGATAAACTCATCTGTTTGCATAAAGCGGATATTGACGCTGTAGCCTTGATAAACCTTTACTGGAATAGCTTTATTCTCAGTTGCATTGATCGTTTTAGTGGTTTGAGCCAATACAGGTAAAGTTGCAACAAATAATATTTCAGTACTGAAAATGACACTCAAACCTATAGAAATAGAGGTTTTCATAATTTAATCGGTTGAACAACGAATAAGTGAACTGTCGTTTCAGCAGGAAGAGACCAAAACGATGATTGATTGGAAACACGAGAAGCACGACGATCTAAATCTGAACTCAATTCATCGACAAAGCCTTCCAAAAAGCTTGAAATTACATTGTTATTGCCTCTAGAAGTTTGAGTAATGGTACTTAATGGTACTATTACCATTCGTCGTGACCGAGCTAAAATCAGGAAGATTATCGTATTCGAGAGCCTTACCTAATCCCTTGAGTAACAGGCGATTAAAAGAAACGTCTTGATTAGGCTGATGTTGCTGTGCCATTAAAGGCATACGATTTTCTGCAACAATAATAATGCTCTCATCGGGAATAGACTTGACCTCGTCATTGACGATATATCCAGTAACAAAGGCAGTAAGAGCACCATTTTGATGACTGACATTAGCAATCAAGTAAGTATCTTTGGCTAAATTCCCTAAAGAAGCATTGGTTTTTAGCAACACCTTTTGCTGACGACGATTATCAAATAGAATAGGTAGCATTGTCGTAGCAGTTACAGTGTTGCCGATCGATAATGTCAAACCCGATACTGACGATACTAGGACGGAAGTATCTTTTTCTTTTAGCTCTTTATTTTGCGATACTACTAGGTTTTCCTCCTGTTTAAGAGAAGATTCAACAGGTGTTTTTGGGATGCTTTTTTGCCCGTAAAAAACACCAAGTTGGGTAACTTTTTCGAGTTTTTGCGGATCTGTTGGTGGATTTGTCGGTTGCCGGGTTTGATTAATTACTGGAGATTTTGGTGTAATAATCGGTTTCGGTGGCGATGTGACTAATCTTTGAGGTAGTGTATTCGTCATCATAGGCTTAGGTGTTGTCTTAACCTGAATAGGTAAAGGCATTTGCTCATTGACATCCTCCCAGCGTCGGAGACGCGGGATTCCTAAGAAATCTAGAGGTTCTTCGTTCAACCAGCGACCTTAGCATCAAGACTTTCATCCATCAACCAGAGGGTCATCTGTCCAGAAGCGTTGACTCCATAGACTGGAGTGGTTTCAGGCTGCCCGCCCGTACCTTTATTTAAAATGTTCAATGCTGCATTGTGGTCGCGACAAAGTACAGTGCCACAATTACATTGATGGGTGCGAGTACTCAAAGATTTTTTGACTCTTTGACCACAATTACTACAGTCTTGTGAAGTAAATTTAGGGTCAACAACAATAAATTGGCGTTGTTTCATCCTCATAGGGTATTTCTCTGGGTGCTTTACTATGTTTCAATGCCTTGATACGTTTGAGAAAACTAACCATTATTCCCTCCTCCTTTTTTTAGTAAGGAAAGATGAATCATTCTTTTTCTTCTGTATTTAGGTGTTCTTAGCCTTAATAGCCTTGAGGCAAAATAATAATTATCTTTACCATTAAGTAACCACCAAGCAATGATCCCGACTAATCCCAATACAATTCGGACATGCAGAGTAATATTGAACAGACTACAGAGAAAAAGTATCAATCCTAAAATCATGATCCAAGGCAGAAGCATTTTGCCTTGAATACCAAATAAGCTAGGGGGTTGACCTAGAGTTCGGCTCATTCTTTTTGGGTAATTGTCCATAATGTTATTGCCCCAAAAGAATACCAGTCAAAACATCAGTAACAGTCACAACAATGATGACCATGGCAGGTGTTTGAATCGCTGTAACAAAGGGTTGACCGTTCATGATTGAGCTGACAATACCAACCATTGCGATTGCAAAATATGCAAGCAACATTAAGGTAATCATGTCAAAAATCGTATTGATCATCGGTGCCGACTCTGGTAATGCCTCTGCCATAAAATCTTTGAGAGCAGCAAAAATGGCATGAGCTGGTTGGGCAAATAAAAATATGTGAGATAGACTCAATAAAATCGCACCAGCTACCATCCCAAAAGCAAAGCCTCGTCTGATTCGTGGATTCTTCGATCGACTACATACGGTCATAACAGTGACCAATAACATAATCAGAAGGAATAAGCCTAAATAGCCTATACCTCTATGAACACTAGCAATACTGCCGACTGTTAAAAAATAAACAAGCCAACGTACCTCCTCAAAGGAGATTTTTTCTAAGTTTTCAAGGTGCATGGTTTATCACATGCCTTCATGGCATGAATAAAAGGTAGATTTGAGTTAAAATTAAGTTAGTAATATTTGAAAAAGGGGAATCTATTTCGGTATCTGAAATATGGATTCCTCATTTGCTTAAGAGAAATATGCGTTTTTACTTCTCAAAACAATTACAAGCATATATGACATCACCTCCGACTATCTTTCATTATGGATAAGGCGATCGATAAAATCGCAATAGCAAAATAAGCTAATAACATGAAGCTGATCGTATCGGAAATGATATCAATCATCGATGCTGATTCAGGCAATGCCCTTATCAAAACAGCTGTTAGATCATTGAACAACACTGCTAAAATCTGACTAGATTCTAACCGAATCAATTTAGATAAAAACAACCAAACCATGTTGAACATTCACCTCCTGATTTTCTTCATTAGCTATAAAATGTTTGCTTAACTAATATGATGACTCAATGATCCATATTTTGCCAAAAATCTTGAAAAGCATACTATATAATAATTAGAGCTATTATAAAAACATGGGGAAGGACTTTAATGGGGAAATAATTTATTTTCCCCACGTTTTTATTTTCCCCACAAAATATTTTGTTTAAATCACATAATTTTAAATTACGGACAACGTTGTCCGTAGCTACATGTTCAAGGCAATGATACAAACTTCATGCTTGATCAGCTTTACCCTACATTAAATTGTGATTTAAGCACAAAATGAAAGCGTCAACCTCCTAAAAAAGTAGTATCCGTTTGGTTGCCTGTTGATAAAGATGCTGATAATAAAGCAACAACATTAGGATTGAAACTAGCTAAACCCGAACCATTAGCCTCTTGTCCTTATATGTGTAAACCTCCTAGTTATTACAATCAAGACGAACAGAAGTTATTAGAGAAAGCTGATCGTGAAATAATTTTGTAATTGAAACCAGCGGCTTATAGTTTCATTATTAGTCGCCACAAACATTTAGTTGAGTAATCCAATCTTTATTACGGACAATATTATCCTGAACAGAGCATTAAAATATAGAACAGAAAAATGATTTTTGTCTCGATGGATAAAAGAACTCTCAATACTTTAGAGGAATATTTACAAGAAGTTGCACCTATTTTTCCTCCTATTACTCGTGCGACTGCTATTGCCGAAGCATCAGAATCAGGAGAACCCCTTGCTTTATCGAGTAAAAAACATAAAAAAAGTTTGGAATTATTTGATTTGTTAGCCACTAAAATAGAAGAATTATCATGACACAAAAACATAAAAAAAATACTTCAAGCAGAGGGGTTTTTAAAAATGTTAATCTCTTTCGGGATGATGGCACTAACGAAAATCCACCTTCTATTCCGATCGAAAAAATACATTTACCAGACTCACAGCCACGTCGCTATTTTTCTCCTGAAGCAATGTCCGACTTAATAGCTTCTGTCAAAAAAGATGGCATTTTGCAACCTTTATTAGTGAGAACCATTAATGATGATTATGAGTTAGTCGCTGGTGAAAGACGTTATCGTGCCGCAAAGGAAGTAGGCTTAGAGGAAGTGCCTGTATTTATTAAAGAAATGTCTGATGATGATGCCAAGCAATTTGCTTTAACCGAAAACCTACAAAGAGAAGACTTAAATCCTGTAGAAGAAACCGAAGCAATTTTGAACCTATTAGAAATTAGATTAAAGACTAATCGAAAACAGGTTATATCATTACTTAATCAAATGGCAAATAGTTCTCGAAAACTTACGGACAACGTTGTCCGTAGTGAAGAAAATCAAATAGTAGAAGAGGTATTTAAACGGGTTGGCAGATTAAGCGTCGAATCATTTAGAACTCATCGTTTACCTCTGCTCAATTTACCTGATCATATTTTGGACAGTATTTATCAAGGTAAGATTGCCTATACTAAAGCTAAGTTAATCGCTAAGGTTGAGGATAAAACACAAGAAAAACAAATATTAAAAGAAGCGATCGATAATTCCCTATCTTTAAATCAGATTAAAGAAAAAATAAAATTACTGACTTTTTCAAAAGAAGAAGAAACTCTTTCTAGTCGATTTGATAAAACCTATAAACAAGTCAAGAGAAAGAAAGAGTTATGGAAAGAACCTAAAAAGCGAAAAAAACTAGAATCGTTATTAAATCAATTGGAGAAATTACTTGATGAATAATATTTTGATGTAATATCCATTATCCATTACCCATTACCTAATCTTAGGGGCTTTGCCCCTCGCCGCACTTCAAGAAAAATAGACAAGACCGTGTACTCGGCCTACAGCCTGCGTACCGCACCAACTCTTATCAATTTTTCCTTCCGTTTGGACACCCCATTCTCGCCGAAGGGCAGGGTTGCATACGCAACCTATTATTAATCCAAAGGATGACAACGATGAAAGATCTAAAATTGTATGGCGAAAATGTAGCGGCAATTGCTGCTATTGTTCATGAAGACAAGAATGTATATGAAAACATATATAACAATCTTCCTCAAAAAATTGGCGGTTTTGTTGGTATATGGAGTATTTGTGCTGATGCTGCTGCTGTTTTTTCAGAACAAGAAAATTTATTGAGCGCACGAGAAGATTTTGATTGGATTCGAGCAATTGAGAGTTATGCCAAAGGAATCATTACTTTACTTCAACAAGGTCTTTATCCGACAATAGTTGATATGCGTACAATCGCAGTATGTGCTAGTGAAAATAATAGTTTAATTAGTTGCAGATATGTTGGAGAGTAATGATGATACAATTATTTGCTCAACCCTATGATATTTCTGCTAATGGTTTCTTTTTTCAGACAGTAGAGGAGTATCAAATAAAGCGTAATCAATGCACTAATGATTATGGTCAAGCAGTTGAGGAATTTGAAATTCAGTTTATTGATGGTAATGATCTTGACTGTGAGTATTTCAACGCATTAGGAGTTCATCAGGGAAATTTTCATGACTTTTTGGACACTTGTGATGAATGGGAAGAATACCAAAAAATTACTGTGATTATTGCTGTCGGTGAGTGTGGATATCACTTTGATTTAGCTGCATATGAGCCAGATAATTTTGAGATTGATATATACAAAATGGATAACATGAAAGAGCTTGCTTATGAATTTGTCGAGCAGGGGTTATTTGGAGAAATTCCAGAGCGTATTCAATGTTATTTAGATTTTGATGCGATCGCTTGTGACCTTAGCATTGATTATAGCGAAATTAGTATCGCTGGGAAAAATTTTGTCTATCGTTGTTGTTAGTTTTGACAATGAAATAACTATCTTGCTGATGTTTAAAATATATTTACAGGAAATATTTTAGTTGACGCAATTATATCTATTAGATATAATTATTGTGCGTAATGTAAAATGTGACTAAAAATTAGCTACTGATTTTAAAGGTTTTAGAGGAATCATCCAAAATGATTTTAAAATCAAGGATAATAATACATGTATAAAATAGTCATAGAAGCCAAAGCTAGTCGCAAACTAATTCGTATGCAACCTCAGTGGTCTAAACGTATTCAAGCTAAAATAGCACAGATAGCAAAAGATCCATATGCACAGCATAATAATGTGACAAAGTTGCAAAACAGGGAAGGGTATAGGTTAAGAGTTGGCGACTGGCGAATATTTTATAATCTTGATGATGAGGTGATGACTTTATTTATGATAGATGTTCTTCCAAGAGGTCGTGCTTATAAACATTAGGAGATAGAATTATGGATGTTGAAAGAATAGAGAAAAATGGTAAAATATTTGCTCAAATACCAATAGAAGATTTTGAAGCATTGCTAGAGGACCGAGACATGCTTGAAGATATAGCAGCTTATGATCAGGCAGTAAAAAATGCTGGTGAATTTTTACCCGCCGAATTTACTTATGAATTAAGCGAAGCATATCAAGCAGGAAAATCTTTGATACCGCTGTGGCGTGAATATCGTAGTATGATACAAAGCGAGTTAGCAGAGCGTGCAGGTATTCCCCAATCTTATCTTTCTGCTATTGAGTCAGGAAAAAAGCCAGGTTCAGTACCAGCAATAAAAGCGATCGCATTAGCACTGAATGTCACAACCGATGATTTAATTTAGTACGACAAAAGGAATGAAAGATTCTTTTATTTGGTTAAAGATGAAGAAGATAGGATTAATAATAGGGCAATTGGCATAATATAGTGCTTTTATGTGGCTCATAATAAATTCGATAGTTATTTCATCTCTCTGGTCTCAAAAGCGCTTATGAGGTGAAAATTTCAGCTGAAATTGACCCTAATCTTTTTACTCGAATTAATAATTTGAAGTTGTTTTGAAGCGATCGCTATCGTAGATAAATATTCAATAGATGTCTGAAAATTATCATTAAAATAGTAACATACGTTCAAAATATGCAATATTTGGTTATTTATTGCGTTAAAAGGTGTTGATTTATTTACTCAAAATTTATCAGTAACTTTGACCAAGAATTGTTTTAAAAATGTTAGAATATTCATCTCATTTAAGACAGAAAACTCAATAAAAATGTTAATAAATTGACAATAAAATTGTTTGATTTTAGTCAAACTAGAGCTTTTATTTCCACTCAAATCTTAACAAGTTTTAGATTACAACAAGGTAAATTCTCAAGTTTTTTCTATTGATAATGAGGATCGCCGTCAAAATAATATTCTTATGATTTATTGCCTGAATTGATTTTCACACCCGACGCACCTGGGATGCTGATTACTAGTCAATATATTTAATACTCCCAAATGAAAAGGATTTAGCTGGTATACCGAAGTATACTTGCTCCATTTATTTTTTTTATTGCTATACTTAAAAAAGGTATATTATGGATTATTTTATAAATACATGAAGATGGCTAAATATTCATCTCAATTAGTCCAGTTTAAACTGCCATATGAGAGACACCAAAAAGCAAAAAAAGAAGCACAAAGAAGAGGATTTAAAAGTCCAGGACTTTATGCCAAAGAATTATTTTCTTCGTCACTACTATTGAATTCTGAGGAAGAATTTAAACAGGATATTGTTGCAGAAATTAACGAGTTGAAAGATGACGTCGATCGTCTTTGGGAAACTCTGGAAAGAGAACAAAGGCAACAGCGACAGTTTAGAAAGAGGATGGATGATGTTTTGATTGCTATTCTGGAACAATTGCAAAAACCGTCACCCATGACAACGATTTCACCACCAGATAGTCGTTCAGGTAACAGACAAAAACAATCACTATCTGTGCCAGAAAAAAACCCGTTAGATGAACGATACGCTCGTATTAAGCGTTAGAAAAAGTGCTCTCAATCAAAGCGATGGGAAACTCCAGCGGGAGTGAAACCTATTACACGTCATTAGCCAAAGAAGATTATTACCTTGAAGGAGGAGAACCGCCGGGACAATGGTTTGGCAAAGGAGCAGAAATTCTCGCTTTGTCTGGAATGGTTGATGACGAAACCTTCAAACATTTATTTCGTGGTTTTAGTCCAAAAGGGCAGGGGAAACTGGTGCAAAATGCTGGAGCGGATAATCGTCGTCCTGGGTATGATTTAACCTTTTCTGCTCCCAAAACTGTCAGTGTATTCTGGAGTCAAGCTAATAGGCAAACTCGTCAGATTGTTCAACAAGCACAGCAAAAAGCCGTAGAAACAGCTCTTAATTATCTTGAAGAGCAGACTATTACGAGAATGGGGAAGGGGGGTCATCAGCATGTTCCTGCCAAACTAGTGGTAGGGATGTTTGAACATGGCACAAGTCGTGCTTTAGATCCACAATTGCATACCCATGCTTTGGTATTTAATGTGGCTGTACGTCCTGATGGTTCTACGGGGACGATCGAGAATAACTCCCTTTATCGCAATAAAATGCTCGCAGGAGCGATTTATCGAGCCGAATTAGCTAAGGAACTGCAACAGCAACTTGGATTACGAGCAGAAAGGGTTAAAAGCTGGTTTGAAATTAAAGGTATTGATAAAGGGCTGATAGAGGAGTTTTCCAAACGTCGTCAGGCGATCGAGGATTATCTGGAAAAAAATAATCTCAACAGTGCTAAAGCATCTGAGGTAGCTGCTCTTAAAACCAGAGACGTTAAAGGTTATGCAGCCAGGGAAGAATTATTTGAACAGTGGCAAAGGGTAGGGGAGTCCTATCACTATCAGGCTCCCACTCAGTCATATGTTACTGTTCCAGAAAATACTTCTGTGATGCTAAGTCAGCAAGCTTTGGGTGAAATTATGGAGAATAATGCCCATTTTACCAAACGAGAATTACTCACCAAAACAGCTATTATGGCAACGCCTTTTGCTCTTTCTTGGGATGAGATTCAACAGGGGGTAGGGGAATGTTTACAGCAGTTAGCTCAGTTGATTGAGAAAACAACCCAGACGGGTTCTAAGTTGGTATTAGTGGGAGATCATCGTCAATTACAGCCGATTGGGGCAGGGGGGGCAAAACGTAAATTGATGAAGCTATTAGGTTACGCTCAACTGAATAATATCACCCGACAGCAAGAGGAATGGGCAAGAGAAGCAGTTAAAAATATTGCTGATGGTAAGGCTCAACAAGCTCTTAAAGAGCATCTCGATCGAGGACTGGTACATATTGCTGAAACTTCAGAAACGGCGAAAGACAAACTGATGAAAGATTGGGCAAAATATGGTCTATCCAAGCCCCATAATCATCTGATTTTGGCTGCTTATCGGGATGATGTATTTCACCTCAATCGTCTGGCACAATTAAGTCGTAAGGATGCTGGTTTATTAGGTCGAGATAATTTGCGAGTTAAGGGTCAGAAAATGTATGTTGGCGATCGCATTGTCTTTACTCGTAACGATCGTCATCATGGCGTGAAAAACGGACAGTTTGGAACTGTGAAGGATATCAAGGGTAAGAAAATGACCGTAAAGCTTGATGATGGTTCTCAGAAAACCATCCATACCAAAGCCTGTGAGCATATCCAGTTAGGCTATGCCAGCACCACTCATAAAGCTCAGGGTGAGACTCGCTACAATACTTACGTTCTTATGGGTGGTGATATGCAGGATCTCGAATTGAGTTACGTGCAGTTGAGTCGAGCGAAGTATAAGACGAGGGTTTATGCTGAAGCCCTAGAAGATACCAATCAAACAGTGAGACAATTGGTGACAGAAATGAAGCGCAGTCGTCAGAAACAGATGGCGGTTCATTATGGACGGGGAAAAAATTATGAGATGGAAGTTTAATAAGCAATTGTATGATTTACTTTGATAATAAGACGATCCCATTCACACACATACATCAAATAGAAAAATGATTAAGAAGATATTCATAATTCAGGATTCATAATTTATTCATCCTGATATAGACAATGGTGTTGGGTTTCGCACGATTAAGTATAGTATATTATTTATCTACCAACGTTTTCAAAGCTCAACCCAACCTACGAAAGCGATCGCACTACCGATCAACGATCGTGCTAGTAAACTTTTTTCCATTGTGGTGGTTCTGCTTCAAAATAATCAAACCAAATCAATTCTCCTTGGCGATTAATATAGCCCCATTTATTATTAAGTCGTACTTTGGCTAATCCATTTATAAATGGTCTGGTAAGTTCAAATTGATCTTCTATAATGATGTTACCTGTTTTGTCCATATAACCCCAACCAGTCTCTATTTTCGGATCATTTTTTCTTGGAAGTATTCTTATCCTAGAAGCTCTTGATTTATATTGATTTCCCCAATTTATTCAAGAATGAACAATACTACATCTAACGTTGTTTTTTATCTGTTTGCTGTCGGAACCCCAAAACAGTCGAATTAAGTTTAATATCTGATAAATGAATAGTTGGGAACAAACAAATACTTATGTTTTTCTTTCCTATTAAGGATTTGCCGATATCAACAATAGAAACTTCTGCTTCAATTTCTTTGCCATCAGGTGTTTCTAGCAAAATCTTATTACCAATCAAATGTCGAATAACCTGATCTTCTAGAAGATCGAAATCAGAGTTGGTGCCAGTGATTACGACACCTTGTTCTGGTAATTCAAAAACATCGAGTACCTGCATTATTTTTCTCATACTTATTCTCCTATTTTGAAACTACCTATTTTTAATATACCTTGATTTTCGCACTTCAATTTGTAAGCTAATACATTTCATGATAAGAGTAAAGACATTTAACTTTTTTGAATCAAAAGTTGATCATATTTTGTATTTCCTAAGCTAAAATTAAAGTATTATCATTTAAATTCCCAGCACAAAGCATCAGATAAGATTGCTTTTGTTTCGTTAAACAAAGAGTTTTTTCTTAGGTCATCTATACCATCACCATTGACATCTCCTCCTATACTCACTGAATAACCAGTGAAATCATCTACATTAATACCATTAATAACAAAGCCATTACTGGCATCTAAGTTCGATAAATCAAAACTGGGAGCAAATCCCTCATCACTACCAAACAACACATAACTGGCTCCTGAATTACCGCCATTAGCGTCAACTCCTGATGCACCGATAATCAGGTCATCCATACCATCACCATTAATATCTCCTCCTATACTCACACTCCTGCCAATCTGATCATCTGCATTAATACCATTAATAACAAAGCCATTACTGCCATCTAGTTGAGATAGTTCTAAAACCGGATCAAATCCGGAATCAGTGCCAAATACCACATAACTTGCTCCTGAAAAACTATTGGCATTGGGATCGGCTAGCCGTGCACCGATCATTAGATCATCTATACCATCATCATTAATATCTCCTTTTATACTCACTGAATAACCGAAAAGGTCACCTTGATTAATACCATTAATAACAAAACCATTATTTCCATCTAAATCTGATAATTCTAGAGTAGGAATCAATCCTGTCGTACTGCCAAAAACTACATAAACAGAACCTGAACCGTTATCATTATCTTTTGGTGCACCAATAACAATGTCGTCAATCCCGTCACTATTAATATCTCCTCCACTATCTACGGAGAATCCCGATTCAACCCCTATATCAATACCATTAATCGTAAAACCATTCCCACCATTTAACTGTGAAAGCTCTAGATTACCAGTAGCACCAATAAAACTTTCCTCATTAATAGAAATAACATTACCATTGTCATCATATTCGTAGGTAGTAAGATTACCTAAACTATCAACTTGTTGATCAATTAAATTATTATCATTACGTTGATTATTCCCAGTAAAGCCACCACCGTCTGTCGAACCAATTTTCTGTCCTGCTTGATCTAACTGGGTGGATGAAACGTTACCACTACTGTCACCATAACTAGCCGTTACAGGATTATTCGTCAGTAACACTTGAGGAGCAGATAATGGGTTAATAGTTGCCGTAGGAGAATATAATCCCTTCTGCACCTCCACAGGATTAATTTGTATCGTCTCACCGTCGGTGGTAATCGCTTCTGTTGCTCGTCCAAACTGATCATAAAACCCTTGAGTTGAGTGAATACCATCTCCCCTGGCTGTATCGTCACCACCAAATCTGGAGATAAATTATCTGGTAAAGCAGCAGGAGTTAACTCCGTGGGAACTTCGGTTATACTTAACGCCCCTGTGAACATATTCCCATCACCATCTATTAAACTACCTGCTGACACCGTTACCGAAGCAAAAGGAATATTAGCAGTAGTCACCACCGTAGTAACGTTAGGATCAATAACCACCGCATTATCTATATCTAAAGCAGGGAGATAAATCGGACGATCGATTTGATTATCATACCCCACATAAAGATCATGTCCTAAAAGTAAAGGTAACTTCTCCGCCACAAAAGGATAAGCAGAATCAGAACCTTGTAAATCATCACCATGTATCTCCAAAGTATTAGAAATTCCCGTAGCAGTTAAACTCAAATCATGAGCAATGAACTGTCCCCAAAATACACCCATCAAACTAGTCTCAGCCGAGAGAATATCTTCATTCTGGTCAAAGACATCATTACTAACTACCCTCGCACTAGGACGATCACCCCCCGCAGGAGATGATACACTATCCTCATAATCAAGGGTAAAATCTAAACGTAAATTCTCCCCACGACTACCTAAATCAGAATCAGTGAGATTATTTCCCTCTCCATCATAACTACGCACCTCGCTACCATCACCAGTAATCGCCACCCCATTGTTATTCCCGACAGAACTTTCTGTGAGAGAGAAAACATTATCAGGCAAATTAGTAATATTGGTATTACGTTCAATCAAACTAGCCAGAGTCGTACCTTCAACCCAAGCCAACTCATCCGCCGTCAACTGCCCATTTTGATACCAAAAGCGATCGCCATCACGTAAACGAGTAAACTGATCGACTATAATACTATCAAACAAAGAACCAACAATACCCTCAGAAGAATGATCTTCAGCTAAACCTCCTACCCAGGCATCAATATCATCCACAGTATCATAGGTATTAGCCAAAGCCTGTTGTACTTCCAAATCACTCGTAATTTCGGCAAAGCTAGTTACCGCAGTCAAACCCATATCGATGCGAGCTTGATTATAACTAGGTAAACCTAAATCCCTTCCCCTTTGAATACCCAAAGAAACCAAATCTAAACCACCCGCCCCCGGTGGCCCAAATAAGAAATTACGTAACTCATCAATTACCTTAGTATCGACTTCCTGTGCTGATTGCCCTGCCAAACCCCGTAAAATAGAATCAATACCATCATTAACAATCGCCTCAGTATTAAAGAAACTGGTAGTGGTTAACAATTCACTGGTATTACCTTGTTCATCAACAGTAACTAACTCAGCAGTAGATTGGGAATGACCAATCCGAAAAGCCGTAGTATTAAACAGAGTACTCGCCATCGGGTTGACAGTCACATCATAACCACTGTAAGCAGACAGTTGAGTTCCAAGTAACGAAGGTAAATACTCATCGTAGGTAATCTTCTGTACCAAAGCAATCACCAGTTTACGAGCCTGTTGATAAATTTCCTCTCCAGTGAAGGTGGGATTGTCAATCGCTATTTGTTCAGCTAAACTATTGTGTTCCCGTAGTAAAATCCTATGTAACGAAGCAAGGGCTGTATTTTCACTCGCACGAACATCTCCCCCCACAAATAAAGATTGAGGGTTTGCATTACCCGCCGAATCATTCTCCAACATCCCCTCAGGGAAGTATTCTAAGCTGTTAAAAGGTAACAATTCCCCCGGACTCGTTTTCAGTTTTCCGCTTCCATCAAGGGTACGTAAGGCATTACCACGGACAGCTTCAGAACCGTAAACGGCACTACCATCGAGGAAACCAGAGACAAGATTGGGGTGAAGACGGGGGTTATCTATACCTGTACCCGTGGTAGTATCATAACCTGCTCGACGCATTTCGATAGTTTCAGTACCACTGCCGAAGGGGTCAAAGTAAATATCTCCTTGGGGTACATCAATATCAAATGATTCTGTGGGCAGTAATTCTTCAGGAATTTCTAAGGTAAAACTGCCATCGGCAGCAGTGAGAGTACTAATACGACTCAATTCGATGGGAATTCCTGCGAGCGGTATACCGTTAACATCGAGAACAACTCCTGAGATACGAGTAGTTTGATTACTATCTGCTACTACATCTACCGTAATGCTTTGAGAAACTTCTTCTACTCCGTCGGTGGCAATCACAGTAAAGGTATAACTGCCCACCTCATTGGGAGAGGGAGTAAAAACTAACTCTCCTGCACCATTTAACATTCCTGTGGGTAAGTCAGCTAAATTTTCCACCGAGAAAGTAACCATATCACCATCACCATCAGTCGCCACTAAAGGTACGACGAGTTTTTCTCCTGGCGTTACCGATAGGGGAGCAATAATGGGGAAAGAGGGAGCGGTATTAGCTCCACTTGTCAATACTTCGGTAACAATATTAAATGATTCATCATTAGGATTGTCAAATTCCAAAGCTACCTTAGCCGACATCGCCCCCATATCTAAGCCACCATTGCTAATAGCATTGCGTAAGTTGAGATAGGGATTACCATTACTATCTACTCCCGAAGGATTTAATAGTTGGACTCCTGCGGGCAAGTCTTTTAAGACAACGACGACATTTCTACCCACCGCATCCCCATTGTTAACTATTTTCAACTGGGCTTGGTATTGATTCGTTTCTAAATTTATCTGGACATTTTCGAGTATTGTCTCGATATCTTCGGTGACGGTGAGATTGCTTAAGTCGATCGCTTGTGCATAATCGACTATATTATTATCAAGAGGAAATACAGGATTGATTTGTCCTTCTATATCAGTAACATTCTCCAAATTACTAATCGAAACGAAACTGTTACTATCGCTATCTTGATTGACTAACTGGAATTTTAACTCGGCAGTAGAAACTCCTGCCAGACTGGTTAAATCGATTTCGACTCTTTTACCATCAAAACTTACTAACCCTGCTTGATAGTCAGCACCATCTTCGGTTATGGCAATAATAGGATTACCATCGATACCGTTATTAAGAAGGGTTTGATTATTACCATGAACAAGATAAATTAAGAGTCTATCTTTACTGACACTGTTACCATCTGTTTTATCCCAATTAGCATCAACATCAAAACTGAGAGTGCGACTACCAACTAATTCTCCCTCATCGTTGCTTTCTAATCCCAATTCCACAGCTAAGCTCGTTTCTAAAACATAGCTATCTTTTTCTCCCAAGACTATATCATTACCATTTTTGACTCCCCAACCGTTGGAGGTTTCGGGGGCGATAATGATGTCATCTCCTACGACAAAATCTACCGATGTGTTGCTACTATTACCTGCTTTGTCAGTGGCGGTGACTACGATGTTATGACTACCAACGCTGAAGGGATTTAATTGTTGATAAAATTCGCCATTTTCGTCGGTGGCGAAGGTTATTGGTGATTGCCCATCTACGACTAAGGCAACCGTTGCTGATTCTGATACTTCTCCCACTAAGGGAATATTACCGCTATGAATTCCTTCTGATATGGGAGTGGTTAACGATAATTGAGGAGCGATGGTATCGTAAGTAAAATCTAGACTGAAGTTACTGCTATTACCAAAGTTATCGAAGGCGGTGAGATTGAGTTGATAGTCTCCATCAACTAAAGGGCTACCTTTAATAGTCTCCAGTTGATTACTATCAAGAGTGAAACTGCCATCGGCATTGACTTGGTTGATGATTTCTACTGTGTTGCTACTACCGACAAAACTTGCTTGCAGACTACTAACACCACTTTCGTCGGTGACGATTCCCGTCACAGTAGCATCGTTAGTAATGCCATCGAGATTATCTTCTCCTGTATCGTTGAAAAGAGAAGCAGTAATTACAGGAGGAGTTACGTCTGATTGTACTTTACTGGGAGTCAGAAAGCGATCGTCTTGTTCTACATCTATATTATTATTCCCATCAACTTGAACTGTTGCAAATTCCCCTGCTCCAATGAGACTATTCTGGCTTAATTCTCCTTTGATTTCTATCCTGTCAATCAAGCTCAATTCAATATCTTCAAGTCTGTCGTTACCGTTATTGAATTCATCATCCACAGGATTTAAACCTGCACCGATAACAGAGTCAATCACTTGCCCTACTACTTTGAAAACTTTAATACTACCACCACTGAAACTATCTTCATCTCCATCTATTCCTCCCAATTGCCCGTCATCTCCTAAATCTGCACCACTAAGAATTATTCCGTTAACAACATCTCCTTTAACGATAATATCTTTGACTGATTCACTAAAAACAACTGTACCTGTTAAATCTTCTTCAATTTCTATGGTTTTGACATATTTATCAAAATTGCCTACCCATTCATCGGAGGTACTTTGTAATGTTATATCTGCAACTTCTGTGCCTATTTGCCAAATACCACCATTGACATCTCCTCCAATTGTTAACACATCTAAAATAAACTCTTCGGTATCGCTGCCGATTATTTCCACATTGGCACCAAAGTCTTCTTGAACTATTAATTGTTCGATGGAAGGAGCTATGATGTTATCTGGATTGGCATCTGTATCCAGCCATTGATTTAGTTTCAAATCTTTGATTGACTGGCTCGATAGTAAGTTAAGATTTGCTACTTACTTCTAATAATTTTGACAATCAAATGATCTTCCCCATGCAACACAAACTCTCTCAGACTTGACATCGGTCTAATATCTGAGTTTAGAGACTTTAGAAAGAATAGAACTAAAGCCTTTGGCTATTTATGGAGAAATATTTTTTAATAAATTGGTTTAGTCCCGAGGGGAATGGTCTGGTTGCCACAGATATCTATTCTCAATTCCCATTGTTCACTTACTAGTCAAAAATATTTAGAATAACTGAACACTTACGAGCTAACACTTACGAACTATCTCTGACTAGTATACCCATACCCTTGAAAAAAAGAAACTATTTTAGATAGTAGAACATAAATACTCAAAAGTTGATTTCGGTAAAAGCTGATCTGGAAACAATTTTACCGATTGTAAAGTATTATTAATCTTTAATTGATCAAACAATCGAGGGTTTAAAACCTCGCCTTGATCAACGTGAATATTTTTGATGGTAGTAACGGTGCTATTTTCAAAAATTACCTTTGCCGCAATACCTAATTTAACTTTGCCCTTTTGACATTCTGTTTCAATTAGAATTAGTATGAAAAGCGATCGCTTTTCATCGACAAAATCTTCAAAAGGTAATACGGAAATGTTTTCGCCATGTTCTTCAATTAAACGTGTTTTAGATCAAGGAATCTTTTTCTGTTTCCTGTTGGGATTCTGTTGGTCGTTCGTTTTGTTTCTTTATTAGCGGATGAGTTTTATATTAATTGGCAAGTCAAGTCGCCTCCATATACGATCAGCCGTCAATACAGGAAGGTTTTTCTGTATCCCCAGTGTTAGGCAGGCACGATCTCCAAAAGACAAACCAAGTGCTTTTGTCTGTTCATGCAAGCTTGCACTGATAAAAACAAACTCTTCGCTGAAGGACACCAAAGAAACAGGCAACATTTTAGCAATGTTTTGTGTGTCTTCCTGACTATATCCTAGTTGAAGCAATTTGGTGAGGACTTCTGTCATGTTAACAGTAGAAATAAACCCATTGCCAAGATAAATGGCTGCTTCTGCTCCTGGCTCTTGCTTAAGAATGGCAAGAATGACAGAGCTATAAATCACGTAGTGTGACATTAGTCGTTGTCCTTCTGCATATCCGTTATTTCTTGCCTAGCTTCTGCTCGTCGTTCATCGATGAATTCATCCACTGAAAAATTTTTCCATGCTGGATTTTGGTTAAGCAATTTTCGGATCTGAGCCAGTTTTTGCTCTAAGGAATGAGGATTAAATAAAACAGTAAACTTGTAAAAAACTAATTCCCAGTT
>JAALKG010000160.1 GCA_011088145.1 Cyanobacteria bacterium MH1_Bin12
TTCACAGTTGTAGTACCAGATGAAAGTTGATACTTTTTCAGCAGACCCTAATTATTCAATGTTGTTATTCCAATCAACTGCAACTACTACCAAATTTATGGGAAATGTCCCTGATTCGGATTCTAGAGATCAAAGCAAAGAAAATACCGATCTAGAAAAAATATCTTCTGGTGTTGATGAGTTTGTGACGAAGGAAAAAAATGATGGAATAACAGTGGGAAAAAATAAACAGAAGAAAAAATCAGAAGTTATCTTAATAGTAGATGATACACCTGATAATCTTTTAGTTTTGTTTTCTTATCTAGAAGAACAAGGATTTAAAGTTTTGTTGGCAGAAGATGGTGAAACAGCTTTACAAATTGCTCAATCGAAAATTCCCGACTTAATTTTATTAGACGTATTAATGCCTAATATTGATGGTTGTGAAACCTGTCGTCGTCTCAAAGCAAAACCCATTACTCAAGAAATTCCTGTAATTTTTTTAACAGCACTTTCGGAAACGGTTAATAAGGTTCAAGAATTTAAGTTAGGAGGAGTTGATTATATAACCAAACCCAGCGAACAAGAAGAAGTTTCAGCACGCATTCAAACTCATCTTAATTTGCGAAAAATGAGTCGAACTCTGGCAACCCAGAATAAAGATTTACAAAGAACTTTAGATTTTGAAGCTTTAGTAAGCAATATTAACCATAAGATTCGTGATAGTCTCGAAGAAAAACAAATATTAGAGACTGCAACTCTTGAGTTAGCTAGAGTTCTGGATTTAAGTAGCTGTCAAGTTGAGCTTTATGACTTTGAACAAATAAAGGCAATGATCGCTTATGAGCATACGGTGACTTTACCTGATTGTAAAGGAATAAGCCGAATTATCAAAGATTTTCCTGAACTTTACCAACAATTATTACAAAAAACTCCAGTGCAACTAGTTGAGAAAATTCCTCAATTTAATCCTCAAGATATTCAAGTTACTCGCTTGGCTTGTCCTATTTTTGATAGTTGCGGTATAATCGGTAATCTTTGGGGACTAAGACCACCAACAGAGGTCTTTAATTCTTGGGAAATTAGATTAATGGAGCAAGTTGCTTCACAATGTGCGATCGCGATCCGACAAGCTCGACTTTATCAAGCTGCTTCCGTTCAAGTAGAAGAACTTGCCAAACTGAATCAGCTTAAAGACGATTTTTTGAAAACTATTTCTCATGAATTAAAATCTCCGATGACAAGCATACAACTGGCGGCAGAAACAATGGAGACTTTATTAGCGAATGAAAATCATCCTAGACAATCGAATACTTTTAAACGAGTTCTGAAAATTTTTCATGAATCATGCGATCGTCAGAAGCAATTAGTAGATGATTTATTGACATTGTGTTACATAGATGCAAAAGCTAAAACAGTGCGACCTGAATTAACCAATCTTAATCTCTTGATTCCCGAACTCAGTCAGCTATATTTAAAAATCACTCAAAATCAGCAACAAGAACTAATTCTTGATTTGGCAGAAGAAGAATTACAGATTTCAGTTGATCCCATGATTTTAGAAAGAATTATTCGAGAATTTTTGCATAATGCTTGTAAATACACTCCAGCATCTGAAGTTATCACAATTCAAACGAAAGCTAATGAATCGGATATTTCTTTTTGCGTCATTAATACTGGTGTGGAAATAGCGTTAAAAGAACAGGAATTGATTTTCGATCAATTTTATCGCATTCCTAATAACGATCCTTGGAAATATGGTGGTACAGGTTTAGGATTAACGCTGGTGAAAAAACTGGCAGAAATACTAGGGCGTGTCATCAATTAGAACTTAAAACAAGATAGAATATACCCCTAAGTAATTTTTAAACAGAAACAGAGTGTGGTAAGAAGATGCGCCGTTATGCTTTAAGGGATGACCAATGGGATAGAATTAAAAATATGCTTCCTCACACCTGGACAGAATTGTGATCTTGATGGTGCAGATGTTTTATTAGAAGATTTAGAAGCAGATACTTTATTAGCGGATAAAGGTTATGATGCTGATGAGAGAGTGATTGAAAAACTGGAAAAAGAAGGTAAAACGGCCATCATACCTCCCCAGAAGAATCGGAAACAACAACGAGAATATGATAAATACTTATATCAAGCAAGACATTTAATGGAAAACTTTTTTGCTAAATTAAAACAGTATCGGGGGATCTCCACTCGATATGATCAACGAAAAATAAATTTTCTTGGTGGTATTCATTTAGCAGCGATCGTCATTTGGCTTAATTGATGACACGCCCTAGAAAATATGATTGTTACTGGTTAATTATCTAAAAATAAACTTATTGCTTGGGTGAGTTAAGAAATTACATGATCTTATTATTGGACATTTATATTAACAATGACAGTTCACTCTGAGCAAAAAATCAATTTAGCCATCACGATGGGGGATTTGGCTGGTATCGGTTCAGAAATTATACTTAAGGCTTTGCATAAAAATCCTTTTGCTGATTTTGCTGAACTCACTATTTTAGGTTCCCGTTTGTCTTTAGAAAATATCTATGATGATTTGCAAGGTATTTCTAATGTTAATCTAGCACATCCAGATGAGTTAACTATTATAGATGTTTATACTCCAGATAATGTTATTTGGGGTCAGGGTAATGCTCAGACTGGTAAGGCTAGTTTTCTTTATCTCGAAAAAGCGATCGAATTGACGAAACAGGGTAAATTTGATGGTATTGTCACTGCCCCTATCGCTAAATATCTCTGGCAAGAAGCTGGATACAATTATCCGGGGCAAACGGAAGTTTTAGCCCAAAAAAGTAGTGTAGATAAATTTGGGATGATGTTTGTGGGTAAATCTCCTTATACCGGTTGGGTTTTAAAAACACTGTTGGCAACTACTCATATTCCTTTAAGCACTGTTGCAGCCACTCTCAGCCCTGATTTAATGAACGTAAAATTAGATTTGTTGATGGAAACTCTTAAAAGAGATTTTAACATTGACAGTCCTGCTATTGCGATCGCTGGTTTAAATCCCCATAGTGGAGAAGATGGTAAATTAGGAACAGAAGAAAAACAATGGTTAAATGATTGGTTAAACCAAGCTCAACAAAAATATCCTCAAGCAAAGTTAATTGGTTTACTTCCTCCCGATACGATGTGGATAAAACCGACTTCGGCTTGGTTTGTTTCCCCAGAAATAAATGTAGCGGATGCTTTTCTGGCTTTGTATCATGATCAAGGGTTGATACCTGTCAAAGCGATGGCATTTGACCAAGCAATTAATACAACTATTGGTTTACCTTTTATTCGGACTTCTCCTGATCATGGTACGGCTTTTGATATTGCGGGTAAAGGTATTGCAAATCCTACTAGTATGATTCGTGCCATCGAACTTGCGATCGAATTATGTAAAAATAGACGCCAATTATTATGTTGAGTAGTATTGTGTGTTAACTTGTCTATTTATCACAAAAAAATTAAATTTTGTGTATAACTAACTTAGGAAAATAATGCAGAAATAATAGTAGAGGATAAGTTGAGTGCCATAGATTTAGTTTATAAAGCTTAGAATTTATCAGGTTTATACCTTTGGCTATTTCCCATTAAACTTTGCCCCTTGCTATAGATTTCCCTTTCAATCAGCAATAGTAAAATCTATCATCAAATTTTAAAGATAAATAAATGACTACGACTCAAACTCCAACTAGTGAAGCCATTGCCACCCTAATTGACTTAGCTCAAACAGGGGAAATTAATCCTTGGGATGTACAAGTCATTGAGATAATCGATCGCTTTTTAACTGAATTAGGTATCAATGATAATAATAACTTAGCCGTAGAAGATACTGATTTATCCCAATCAGGGCAGGTTATGTTGTGGGCATCTAAATTAGTTTTGTTCAAAGCCGAAACCTTAGAAAAATTAAATCAAGAACAAGATAATGAAGAAGAATTTTCTCCCGAATATTTAGAATCTCTAGAGATAGCCCAAGATGAACGCAAAAATTTTAATAACAATCTCACCAGACAAATCAAACGTCGTACTTCTGCACCAGCGAAAAAGAAAAGAAAAGTAACCCTTGCTGAATTTATTGCCCAACTACAAATAATTGATCAGCAAATTGACAAAAAGAAAATTAATCACCGTTTAACTCTGAAAAAACAGAAAAAAGGTTATACCCGTAAACAAGCATTAAAAACCATCACCGAACTTGCTCACAATGAAAATTTAACCCAATTAGCTGAACAACTTAGTAATTTTCTCAATAAAAATCTACTCAATACACAACAAAGTAATATTGAAATAGATGAATTAGTTAATCAATGGCAAAGCCACTTGGCAGAAGAAAAAAGCGATCGAGTTGGTGTATTTTGGGCATTATTATTATTATCTTCCCAATCTAAAGTTGAGCTAAATCAGAAAGAATTTTATCAAGATTTAGATATTAGTCTGATCAGTTAATCAATAAATTTTGATCTCGAACTTACTATCGAATGCAAGATTTTCTTGAGAAAGTAATTTCATTTGAAATGTTTTAATATTGAAATGTTTTAATAACTACAAATTCAAGTTTGAAAATAATGGATAAACATTCTAAACTAATTAATATTGATTTTTATTTTTATTGAGTAATTATAATTTTTTCTTAAATTAACTCAAATTTTGATGATTAAATAGGAAGATTACTTAAACAATTATAATAATTCGGGTATAAATGAGGTATAAATAGCTCGGATTAAACCCTCCTAAATCACCCAACTGTGGAGAACTGACAAGTCCAGATTGTACCTAATTAATATCATAATTGCTGTGTTGAGATTGATAACTACCATGATTCAAATAATCAATTAAACTATTTTGAGCAGTAACAAGAAGCAAGAAGTCTCCGAGTTTTCAGAATGATATAAGTCTAAGTTACAACAACAATATCTTATTTTATTATAATTTTTTTGACTAATGGATAAAAGGTTGAACAAAATTTTTAAGCAAAAACTTAATCCCATTACTCTCTCTTTTGTTATATCTTTTTGTGTCATTATTCTTAGGGCGTGTCATCAATTAAGCCAAATGACGATCGCTGCTAAATGAATACCA
>JAALKG010000161.1 GCA_011088145.1 Cyanobacteria bacterium MH1_Bin12
ATTAATAAATAAGGGCTATGTTCTTATTTTTTCTTTTTGTTTGCGTAAGTCCTGAATTTACTATTGCTGACTAGATTTTTCACCTTTAAGTCTTCATAAGCGATCAAGTCGTTTGACTGAATTAGACGCAGTGCGGTTTTCTTCCCGAACTCTTCACGTTGCCTACTTACTCTTAAATGTGCTTTGCTATAACGCTTTCTAGCTTTGATATAGTTGTTACTTACTGGCTTCCCTTTGGGAAATTTTCTTGATTTGCGTCGATTGAGTTTATTTAATCTCGGTTCAGACTGACGATAATAACGAGGGTTATCAACAAAATTTCCATCACTATCACCATAGAAATATTTAATACCTAAATCAATACCTACCATCTTTTTGGTTTGTGTCAATATTGGTGTTATTGTTATATCTCTTACATCTAGCTTTAAGCAAAACTGACAAAAATAACCATCTGCCCTTTTCACAATACGTACTCTTTGTATTTGAAATTCTTGAAAATAGAATAAATCTCTAGAACCAATTAATTTCAAAGTACCGATCTTATTCCCATCAGTGAAAGTTATTCGTTTGAGATCACGGTTTAACTTCCAGCCTGACTTTTTATATATTCAATACTACGAGTATGTTTAGAAAACTGAGGATAACCCTTCTTTCCTTTTATTTACTTTTTACAGTTTTCATAAAACTTAGAAATAGCCAACCAAGCCCTTTCTCCCGCCTGTTGACAAGCTGTTGAATTTAGACATTTCACAAAAGAAAATTCTTTTCTCAAAGTGGTCGTATATTTATAAACTCCAGCTTTTCCCACTCCATTAGAGTCCATCCAAAAGCGAACACATTTATTACGAACAAACTGTACAGTGCGAATACCCTCATCGAGCGCTTTAAATTGTTCTGGCTTTCCTCTTAATTTATACTCTAAGACAAACATTACGCTGGACTATCTGGAATAAAAAGAGTATAACATAGTTTTAGAAAAGCCGTCGTCAACGACGGGGCTTTAAACCCCCAAATTTGGTAAAATTAAGTTAAAGCAAAAGAGAAAACAAAATGCAAATTTTTGGTGAATTTATAGAAGAGTTTCCTCCAGAAAAAGACTCCCTTGAATTAACTTTTACTCCCACTTCCGTACCTTTAAAAAACGTTGGCGAAATAATCGTTTATCAGCTCATTTCATTGCCGATTATTTTACAACTTTTTTACCCTTGGATGATGCCCAATACGAACATCAAGAAAGAATAAGAGAAAGTAAGTGTGCCGTTTCTTATATTGCTAACGAATTATTAGAAAATGCGATGAAATATAATTGGGAACAAGCTCATTCACAAATTAAATTTGGGATTCATTTTTGAGAAAATAAACCTTTAAAAGCCGTTATTTTTGCTACTAATACAATTAATATTGATCATCATCAAAAACTAAATAAATTTATACATTTACTATCACAAAAAGATCCTGTCAAACTTTATATAGAACAATTAGAAAGAAATGCTTTAAATGATTATGAATGTTCGGGTTGAGGTCTTTTAACAATGATAAATGATTATAATGCTCTTTTAGGCTGGAAATTTGAAAAGATCGATCGTCATAATCAAGATAATTTCTTTATTGTGACTACCATGATACAAATAGAAGTTTAAGTCTTAAAATTAAAGTGATCAAAAAACAAATTACTTTTTATTGTGTTAGAAATGAAATAATTTTTCTATTTGTTGTTTATTGTATTATTAAGTATAAATATGTGTAAGAATTATCAAAAATGGAAAATCAAGTGATTGAAGGTTTAGAAACCAAGGGAAGCAGAAATGCTGAGCTTAAAATACCGACTATTAAACCAACCAAAACTTGTACGGGAGTATGCCCTAATAATTCTTTTAATTTTTCTTCGTTAAAATCTTCATGGTTAATCAATTGTTCCATAATTTGATTTAAGATTTTGGCTTGTTTTCCCGCAGCTTGCCTAACTCCTGCCGCATCATACATCACAATAATAGCGAATATCGTAGCGATCGCAAATTCTGGTGAAGACCATCCTGAAATTTGACCTGCACCTGTTGCTAGAGAACCTACCAAGGCAGAATGAGAACTAGGCATACCTCCAGGGCTGACAAGAAAGCGGAAGCTAAATTTACGATTAACAATAACATCGATTAAAACCTTAACAACTTGAGCCACTAAACAAGTAAGTAAGGGAACAACTAATAATGGGTTGTTGCATATTTGCTCAAAAACTTCCATCTTCTTTACCTAATTAGTTTGTACGATTAATAATATATTGGGCAATCGCTTGTAATGGTAGAGCTTTTTCTCCATAAATATTCAATTGTGCGATCGCATTATCAATTAATTCTTGAGCCTTAACACGGGAAGTTTCAATACCCCAAATTTTAGGATAAGTAGCTTTTTGGGCAGAAATATCTTTACCCGCTGTTTTCCCTAACTGCTCACTAGTAGCCGTCACATCAAGAATATCATCAACAATTTGGAACGCTAAACCAATATTTTGAGCGTAGGTAGACAAACGTTGTAAATCACTATCTTTAGCACCAGATAAAACGGCACCAGAAGAAACACAAGCTTCTAATAAAGCACCTGTTTTACGACGATGAATAGAACTTAAAGTCTGTGCAGTAACATCTGATTTTCCTTCACAATCTAAATCCATCACCTGTCCACCAACTAAACCATTAGCTCCCACTGCTTTACCAAGGATTGCTAACACCTTGACTATTTTATCAGCAGAAACATTAACAGTTTCTTGAGCCACATATTCAAAAGAGTAAGCTAATAAACCATCACCAGCTAGAATAGCAATATCTTCGCCATATACTTTATGATTTGTCAAACGACCACGACGATAATCATCATTATCCATTGCAGGTAAATCATCGTGAATTAAAGACATGGTGTGAATCATCTCTAATGCACAAGCAGTTGGGACAGCAATATTTTCATTTTCTCCCAATAATTCAACCGTGGCTAAACAAAGGATAGGGCGTAATCTTTTACCACCTGCAAGAAGGGAATAACGCATCGCTTCGTAGATTTTTTCGGGTTCTTGAATCGGTAAAGATTTATCTATTGATTGTTCAACAAATTCTTTTTTTACTTCCAGATAACTTTTTAAATCAAAGTTCGTAAGGTTTGGTGATGCTGGTTGGATATCAGTTTGTACCATCGTCTTAATGTTCTGTATGCAGTCTTTTAGCTTGAAGAAGATATGGTATCAATTATGAGTGATTAAGGTTTATTAATCAAGTCGATCGAAGTTCAAAATTCAAAGCACAGAGATCTTTTTTTGAGCAAAACGAGGTTTTAAACCAAATTTATTTGATAATAATTAATTATTAATTATTAATTATCTATGACCCAAACCATTGTTGTTAAAATCGGTACATCAAGCCTAACTCGTCCTGAAACAGGAAATCTCGCTCTTTCAACTATTTCGAGTCTCGTTGAAACATTAACTTGTTTGCATAAAGATAATTATCAAGTGATTCTGGTATCTTCTGGTGCAGTGGGTGTTGGTTGTGGCAGATTAAATTTGACACAACGACCTCAAAATCTCAATGTCAAACAAGCTGTTGCTGCCGTTGGGCAAGGAAGACTAATTCGGATATATGATGATCTATTTAATAATTTAAAACAACCTATCGCCCAAATTTTGCTAACCAGAGGAGATTTATCTGATGTTAATATCAGCAGTACTTTTAATGCTTTATTAGATTTAGGAGTAATACCGATCGTCAATGAAAATGATACAGTAGCAACAGATGAGTTAAAATTTGGCGATAATGATACGTTATCAGCTTTAGTTGCCAGTTTAGTTAAGGCAGACTGGTTGTTTTTATTAACTGATGTAGATCAATTATACTCTGCCGATCCTCGTATTGAACCTGCTGCCATACCCATTGATTTAGTTAATAGTGAAGAGTTTGCCCAGTTGCAAGTGGATGTGGGTAATACTGTTGGTAGTTGGGGTACAGGAGGTATGATCACAAAATTAAGGGCGGCAAAAATTGCCTCTAATGCAGGGGTAACTACCGTGATTACCAATGGTCAAACTCCGTCTAATATAATTAAAATTATCGCAGGAGAAGCGATCGGTACGAAATTTGAACCACAAACACAACCAGACAATGCTCGTAAACTTTGGATTGCTAATGGTTTAGTGGCGATGGGTAAGATTTATTTAGACGATGGTGCGGTTAAAGCTTTGTCAAGTCAAGGAAAATCTTTGTTGGCAGCAGGAGTAGTTGATGTTGAAGGCGATTTTACTGCTTCTGATGCTGTTGATTTAATCGATTCTCAGGGGCAAGAGATTGGTAAGGGTATTGTTAATTATAGCAGTAGCGAGTTGAAAGAAATTAAAGGTAAAAAGTCGATCGATATAGTTAATATTCTCGGTGATTCGACTCCTGAAACGGTGATTCATAGAGATAATCTGGTTATTCTCAATTGAATCATAGGGTATAGTAAAGCTCAAGCAAAGGATGAAAAATATCTAGAGTATGAGTCAATTTCCTCACGATGAGTTTGTCAATTAAAAAGAAAAGTAGGTAAAATATCCTCTGAAACTGAAAATCAAGTGATGAGTTTATCCCCCCCTTTGCACCAGCGCTGTGCTGGTGTGCTCTAACTATCGTTGAATCAATCATGGCATATTCATTATCAGCGTCTCGGGCTAAAACCGAAAAAATTCTTTCCCAAACACCCTTTGTGTTCCAGCGACTAAAACGAGTATGAACCACTCGAAAATCTCCAAATCTTTCTGGTAAATCTCTCCAAGGTATACCGGCTCGATATCGATCTAAGACTGCTTCAACAAATAGTCGATTGTCTTTGGCTGTAACTCCTACAGTACCTGGACGACCAGGAAGCATATTTTTAATTCTATCCCATTGGTCATCCCTTAAAGCATAACGGCGCATCTTCTTACCACACTCTGTTTCTGTTTAAAAATTACTTAGGGGTATATTCTATCTTGTTTTAAGTTCTAATTGATGACACGCCCTAGTACAGAAAATAGAGTTACCAGCAGCTCAAGCCAAGGAAAAGGTAAATTCAG
>JAALKG010000162.1 GCA_011088145.1 Cyanobacteria bacterium MH1_Bin12
TATGGTTTGGTACATGTACTATGAGAAGATCCCAGTTTAATGGCGAAGGTATTGTAAGATTAATACAAGTTTAAAAAATATCAAGTTTTGTAGTAAATTATTGAGGATTAACTTGAAAATAGCATTGTTTCTTTGTTCATAAACTATCCTTCATTAATATGACTAATACCTGAAACTTTAAATCTGAGACGATATTTTCACTTCGGTTTAACTTCAATAAATTATATGAGTCAGCTAACTCCTTCTTCGACAACAAATAAGCCAGTTGTGACAAAATCTGTGAATACTCATACCAGTAAGGGTTTATCTGTTCGAGAGGCAGCAGCGAGAGGGGCAGCAGATAGATTACGTCCCATTTTGACAACAAGTATTACGACCATTGTCGGTGTCATTCCATTGGCATTAAGTGATCCCACTTGGTTTCCTTTAGCTAGTGCTATTGGTTTTGGTTTAGTGGCCTCAACTTTGATTGCTTTGTTAGTGATTCCTTGTCTATATTTATTACTAACCCCTGAACAAAAGAGGATCAATCTGATATAAAAATGCAATCAAAGCTATAAATTAATCTGATAATACAATTATTAAATAATGCTGAATAAATATGACTAGTGATAATAATCAAGAAGAACAAAAAATAGATGAAAGTGAGATAGATGTTGTTGTCGATGAAGATTCAGAAACAGTAGTATATACTCCCAAGAAAAAGGGTGAATTTCCTATTGTAACTTTTTTAGTCGCTCTTTTAGGAATTGGTGCGATCGCTTTTATGATTATCAAACCTAAAGAAAAATTAGTTCAAGAAGAACCTATTAACAATATTGCTCAGGCAAAACTTACTGTCAAAACTGTAACGGCAAATTCAGAACCAATCCAAGCTTGGGTATTTAGTGATGGTTATGTCAACGCTCTAACCAAAAAACATCTAACTTTTCAGGCAGAAGGGACAATTAACTATCTCAAACAAATTGATGGTAGAGATTTGAGAGAAGGAGATTTTGTTACCAAGGGAGAATTATTGGCTAGGGTAGATAGACGTAAATATGATTCAGATATTACCGTCGCTAAAGCAGAACAAGTGGAAGCCAACAATCAGGTAATTAGTGCTTTCGCTGATTTAAAAAAAGCAGAAGAATCTTTAATTCAAGCCAAAGCTGATCAACAAAAAGCTAAACAATCTTTGATTGAAACCAAAGCTGAATTACAAAAAGCTAAAACTGAGACCGAATTTACTCAAGCACAATTAAAAAGATATCAACTGTTATACGAGCAAGGGGCTGTAGATAAACAGAAAACTGAAGTAGAAGACAAAGATTATAAAAATGCTCAACAGAATGAGACTATCGCAGAGGCAAAAGTTAATTCTGCCATCGCTCAACTCGATGCGGCGGAAGCTAAAATTCGTTCACAAATGGCTCAGGTTGAGGCGGCAAAAGCAAAAATTGAGAGTGCTCAAGCTGGTATTAAATCAGCTAATGCACAGTTAGACAAAAGGAATGTTGAGAGCGAAGATACAGATTTAGTAGCTCCTTTTAGTGGTGTTATCACAAGATTAAATATACGCGAAGGAGAATATTGGACTCCCAACATAGTAAGTGCGGGAGGGGATTATCAAACGATTACCGAAAGATTGCCTATTATCATGATTGATCCAACAAGATTTGAGGTAAATGTAGAATTACCAGCCTTTAGAGGAGGACAAGTAAAACCTGGACAACAGGCTTTGGTTATTTTAGATCAAGATCGTAATAAGGCAAATTCAGGTCAAGTAACAGGTCAAGATTTAATGAAATTAGCCAGTGCTAGAGGAACGGTTTTTTCGGTTAGTCCTTCTGTTTCTCCTGGTGAACGTTCGGTGAGGGTCACAATTCGTATTAATCAAGGTATTATTAATATTCAAGATTGAGAAAGAGTCTCTGCTTGGATTCCAGTGGATGAGAAAAACTTAGCTATAGTAGCTCCTTTTAGTGCCTTTGTTTTTCGCGATGGCAAACCCTATGTTTTTGTTGTTAATGAAGAAAAAGCAACTGTTGAACAAAGGGCAATTACTCCTGGCATTGAAGGATTAGCAAAACGAGAAATTATTGAAGGAGTAAGAAGGGGAGAACAATTGGTAACAGAAGGCAAAAATCGTCTGGTTGATGGTACACCTATCGAAATTAATGCTGAGTAATGAAGTCTGTTTTAAGCTCTCATAAATTATCTAAGCATAAATATATTCAGCTATTAATTGCTTTAATCTGCAATTTTGTCTTGTCTCCCTTTTTGCAAGGACATATTGGTAGTATAGCCCTTTCTTTTATTTTTCTATATGCGATCGTTGTTATTGTCAGAACTTTTCCTCTGAAACCTAAATTATTCAAGCTTTATATGACGATCGCTTTTTCCTCATTTATTCTCGAAATTTTTGGTCGTCTAGGATTTTATGATTCTTGGAAATTATTTTTTTTACTCTTAATTCAATGTGTTTATATTTTATATTTGGGGGGAGCTGTTTATCTCATCTTACAAGATATTTTATTCTCTAAAAAAGTCACAATTGATAATCTTCATGGTGCTATAGCTGTTTATTTGTTAATTGGTTTTATCTGGGGATTACTCTATGGCATTATTGCTAGTTGAGATACAAATGCCTTTTCTCAAACGATTATGGATGGAAATTCTTTGAGCGAAGCAGTTTATTTTAGTTTTACCACTTTAACGACTCTTGGTTATGGAGATATTATTCCGATGAGTTCTTTGGCTAAGATGTTAACTAATTTTGAAGCTATTATTGGTCAATTATATCCAGCTATTCTAATTTCTATTTTGGTAGGCAGTTATCTTTCTCAAAAAACTAAATAGATTTGATAGAAAAAGATCCTATATAGAATCACATATCAAAATATAATGGGATAACCTAAGATCGATTTTAGGATTAATAGTAGTAAAAATTTAAAAGATGTCAGCGATCGTAATTTTTGATATTGATGGTGTGATTAGAGATGTAACTAATTCTTATCGTCGTGCCATAGCAGATACAGTCGAACACTTCACCAATTATGCTTTTCGTCCTAATATGGATGATATAGATAATCTTAAGGCTGAGGGAATTTGGAACAACGATTGGAAATGTTCACAGGAATTCATTTATCGTTATGGTCAATCTCAAAGACAAAGTAGAAAAGAACTTAATCTTGACTATGACGAAATTGTCGATTTCTTTCAATGTCGTTATCGAGGTACTCAATTGAATCATCCCGACCAATGGGATGGCTATATTACCACCGAACCTTTACTGGTGGAAAAAAGCTATTTTGATAAATTAACCGACAATGGCTTAACATGGGGTTTTTTTAGTGGTGCAACCAAAGGTTCAGCTCAATATATTTTACAACAACGTTTAGGTTTAGAAGATCCTGTATTAGTAGCAATGGAAGATGCACCAGGAAAACCAGATCCTACGGGTTTGTTTTTAACCATAAAATTATTAGAAGAAAAATTTTCTTTACCAGAATCATTACCTGTTATTTATCTAGGAGATACCGTAGCAGACATAACGACGATCGTCAAAGCCAAACAAAAACAACCCGATAGAGAATTTATTGCCATTGGGGTATTACCTCCTCATATTAACTACGATAATAGAGTGCGGGATAAATATCGTCGTCAGTTATTCAAAGCTGGTGCAACTAATGTCGTTAATACTGTTTCTGATTTTTCTCAAGTTGGCGAATAATTAATTGCTGAAAAGATTTTTTGATCAGACATTCCGTAGGTTGCTCAATACAATAAACATTTTGATATGTTCCAAAATAATTTGTGATTTATGTAATTTCATCGATCGAACATCGAACTTGACCATGAAAAAGATCTCAAAAATGAGAGAAGTTTCAAATTATTATTAAACAAGCAATTCCCCCAAATCTTATGGCTTAAAGCCTACTAGGTAAAGGTAATTGAGAAAGATTTAATCTATTTTTGTACCGCATTAATATGGAAATTGCCATATATAATAAGTTATTGGTTGAAAACGATAACAGACAATAAGAAATGGAGAAAAGTAATAATTTATCAAAATATTTTTTTTGCTTGGCGAAAAATCTTATACAGTTAAGTTTTATCTGTTTAATTTTCTTGTGCATTAGAATTGGATGGTAGGAGCAATCCTGCTATTCTAAAACGATTCTCAGAAATAATAATACCTCACGATGTTCTTTGGGAATTAGTGATGGAACTGTCAAAATATGGATCTAATTAACAACAGCTATGAGTAAAGTTTTAGTAGTCGAAGATGAGCAAAAATTAGCTAAATTTTTGGAATTGGAATTACAGTACGAAGGGTACGAAGTTTTAGTAGCTCATGATGGTGTTAGTGGTTTAACTAATGCTAGAGAAAGTGATCCTGATTTGATTTTACTCGATTGGATGTTGCCTCAAATTTCGGGTTTCGAAGTTTGTCGTCGTTTGCGTACTTCAGGCAGTAAAGTTCCTATTATATTATTGACCGCTAAAGATGAAATTAGCGATCGAGTTGCCGGATTAGATGCTGGTGCTGATGATTATATTGTTAAACCTTTTAGTATTGAAGAGTTATTAGCCAGAGTCAGAGCCCATCTCAGACGTACGAATGAAGAAGATCCTGATGAGTTAAGTTTTATGGATTTATCTTTAAATCGTCGTACCCGTGAAGTAAAAAGAGGCGATCGATTAATTGAGTTAACTGCCACAGAATATGATTTAATGGAATATCTTATTTCCCATCCTCGACAAGTATTAACTAGAGAACAAATTTTAGAAAGAGTCTGGGGTTATGATTTTGGCGGCGACTCCAATATTATCGAAGTATATGTGCGTTATTTGAGGTTAAAACTAGAATCGAATAAAGAAAAAAGAATTATTCAAACTGTTAGAGGGGTTGGCTATGTCTTAAAAGAATAAATTTATTTTTTTTTAAAAGGTATCAATCACTACATACATTATGAATACAATGTTTTAAATTCGTTTCAAACCATCAATACCTTCGCCAAAATTATAAATATAGATGTAGTGAAAAGTAGCGAGCAATTG
>JAALKG010000016.1 GCA_011088145.1 Cyanobacteria bacterium MH1_Bin12
TCGATTGCCCTTTTTTCTTTGTTTTTTCTTAATTTAGTCTAAACTACAGATATAATGGCAAAGCTAAAATCATTAATTGTCGATCGCTTGGCACTTGCGGTACTTGTGCCGTTAAAATAGAAGGGGAAGTCACTTCAGCCAATTGGAAAGACAAAGCCAGACGTTCATTACCACCTCATTCATCTGAGCGAGATTTGCGTTTAGCCTGTCAAACGAAAGTTTTAGGAGATATTAAAGTTACCAAATTCGATCGCTTTTGGGGACAAGGAGAGAATAAAATTTGGTAAAAACTTGATTAAATTGTGAGAGCGATTAATGGAGTTGCGATCAAATTATTTGTGATCAAATAAACGGTCTCTAATTTTGGATGGCAGGAAATGGCGAATAGATTACATTTAAAGATAATTTATTCACCACCACTGAAATTATGGTTGAAGGGTAAATTTAGTCCTTTTTAGTAGTTTGGTTAGAATTTTTAAGTAAATACTTAATTGTTTTGAGTAATTCCATCGTTTTAAAAGGCTTAACAATGTAGGCATCTGCACCCTGTCTAGTCGCCCAGTGAACATCAAAATCTTCACTTTTTGTCGAACAAACAATTACGGGAACATTTTCACTACCGGGATTGCTTTTTATCCAACGACATAATTCATAACCATTCATTTCTGGCATGACTACATCTGTAATCACTAAATTAAATCGTTCATTTTCCATAATCTTAGTCGCTTCTACTCCATTGGAGGCCTCCGTTACCTGAATTTTAAATTGTTTAAGAGCTTCGGTAATAACTTCTCTGGGAGTATGATTATCATCGACAACTAAAATTTTAATCATAACTAGATGGACGTTCAAAGATTGGGAGCAGTGGACTAAATTAATAGTAATAATAAAATCATTAATAATATTAAGCTATAGATTAGTATAACTAAAAATGTTGAAAAATTTTGCTTCGATTTAATAAAAGTTTGAGATGATTATTCTCTGGGTCTATTATTTCTATGTTTTTGGCTGTAGTTATCTCACCAATTATTTGACAATCCTCTCCCCCAGATTTGTATAAATACTCAGCTATTTTTGCAGATGTGCATAGAACTAATTCAAAATCTTCTCCACCGTAGAAAGTCCAGTCTATCGCTTTTTTGTGATTATTAGTTACTTGTACTAATTCTGGAGCTACTTTTACTTGTGAGAGATTTATCTTTGCCCCTACTCTACTTTGCTCACAAATTTGTATGATTGCATCTGCTAAACCGTCACTACTATCCATTCCTGCGATCATCATTTCTGGAAACTCCCTATATAAACGTTTAATAACATCTAGACGAGGTTTTGGATATTGATGAGCAAACATAACTTTATCTTTAATTTTCGAGCTAATATGACTATATTTATGGGGATACAGCAACAATTCTAATCCTGCCTTGGATAAACCATGATAACCCGTTATTAAAATTAAATCTCCCTGTTTTGCTGTGTGTCGATAAATTATATTTTCTGGTTTTACTTGTCCCAAAGCTGTTATGGCAATAGTATTGATTTTTGATCTGGTTATATCTCCACCGACAATATTAATATGATAGGGTTTTAAAGATTGTTCCATTCCTTGGTAAACAGCTTTGAGCCAATTTACGGTGACATCCTCTCTAAGGGATAAACCGACGGTTATACCCAAAGGTATTGCACCCATAGCGGCAATATCAGATAGATTGGCTGTAACTGCACGATAACCGATAGATTGAGGTGGTGTGGTACGATCGCTAAAGTGAACATTTTCCACTAAAACATCTGTAGTGACAACCAACTGTTTACCGCTGTCAATATCAAGGATAGCAGCATCATCACCATTCTTATTGCGATCGCAAGCTATCCCATAATCACAATATTGACTAATTATTGTAAGTAACTCATGTTCGCCAATATCCTTTAATATAACCATGAAAAATTTAAGGATAAAAAAGCCTTTTCCTCGTTGTAATCAATAATCTATCATAAATTAGGGCTTGGGCGAAAAAGTGTAATTAACAATCAACTATCAACAGTTACCCCTTTTGAATAAATTATTACCAATTATTTTCTTATTTTTACATTGTAATTATGTGGAAAAAACCACCTCAAAATTTAACTTTAAATAATGATGAAGTTCATGTATGGCTCATCAATATTAAAAACTTTATTAAATATTTAGATTTTTTAACTAGTATTTTATCTGAGGAAGAATTGAATAGAAGTCAGAGATATTATAAAAAAGAATTACAAAATAATTTTATTATTAATAGAGGATGTTTAAGATATATTTTAGCTAAGTATTTATTATTAAATGCTGAGGATATTAAGTTTAATTATAATATGAAAGGCAAACCTTTTTTAGGTAATATAAACTCAAATAATATCCAATTTAATTTATCTCATACCCAGAACTATATTGTTTATGGAATTAGTTATCTTAATTTAGGAATAGATCTCGAAAAAATTAAATTAGAGGTAAAAGTCAAAGATATTGCCAAGCGTTTTTTTACTCAGGATGAGTATGATGATATTTGTAAATTAAATACTATTGAACAGTCAGAATATTTTTTTCAATTATGGACAGCAAAAGAGTCTTATTTAAAAGCTATTGGAGAAGGATTATCGGCTGGATTAGATAGTATAAATTTAAGTAAAAATATCAATCAAACACAATGGGATATAAAATTAATTAAATCCTCAATAATCAATCCAAAAAGATGGCAAATTACCACTCTAAAAATACTTGAAAATTATTTAATGAGTTTAGCTTTATTAAATAATAATAAATCAATAATAAAATACTATACCATCGATTTTTGATCAAGAAAATAAACATCTTCAGATTGAGGAAAAAATCGATTATTAAAGAATATATAATCAATATTTACCCGATCAATTTAGAATGAGCTAATGATTTTTAAATCCAGATGAAGTAAACTAAAGAGATAGCATTTTAAAAAAATATAATTAAATTGTTACGTATTTTTTCTCAAATTAAAGATAGATTATTAACATTTGAATTACAATGAATTCTTCCCATCAAAATAATTTTATTTCTCGTATATTCCATTGGTTGGAATCTCATTGGGCAATTCCCGCTTATGGTGGTTGGGTATTAATTGGTATTGCTCTGAGTTTTTTTGGTGCGGCAACTAATACAATGGCAGGTTGGCTTTATGTACTTAGTGGTATGTTATTCTCTTTGCTCGGAATTGATTTTATCAGTTCGATCGCTAATCTCAAAAAAATAAAAATTAATCGATTGCCCATTGCTCATATTTACGCAGGTGATGAATTAACTTTAGAGATGATCATTAACAATCCGACTAAAAAAAGTAAAATTCTCATTGAAATAATCGATCGAATACCAGTTAAATTGGGAATAGTAACTAATTTTTTTGTAGAAAACATAAATTCTTCAGGTAAAAAAAGAATTTATCGTCGCAAAATAAACCAAGATGTCAAAAAAAGTAATCATTTTCCCATTGAAATGATTCCTCCTCAAGGAAAAATTAAACTAACAATCTATCTACAAACGAAAATCAGAGGCATTTATCATTGGCAGGATTTAATCTTAAAAAGTGCTGCCCCTTTTGGTTTATTTTCTTCCATACGTCAACATAAAATAGAGAGTAGGGCAGTTATTTATCCTGAAATACTATCACTCCATAATTGTCCTTTAATTGACGATATTGGTAACCAAGAAGCACAAAAAAGATATAGTAAAAAAATCTATCAAAACTCAACAGAAGGTATCACCAAAAGCTTAAGACAATATCGTTATGGTGATGCCATGCGTTTAATCCACTGGCGTAGTAGCGCACGTCTGGGAGAATTACAAGTGAGAGAATTAGAAACCACTACAGGAGGAGAAGAAATTATTATCTGTCTGGATAACTCTTCAGATTGGGAAGATGATTTATTTGAAGAAGCAATAAAAGCTGTTGCTTCGATGTATTTTTATGCTAGTCGTCAACAATTACCTATTAATATTTGGATTGGAAATTTGGGTATGATTCATGGTAATCAAGTCATCTTAGAAACATTAGCAGGTGCCCATCATGGAGAAATGATGACGGCTCAGATTCAAGAAACTCCAGTGGTTTGGTTATCAACTCACACAGAATCTTTAGATTTATTGCCTAAAAACAGTCGTTATTTTTTGTTTCCTCAAAAAGATGGAGAGGGAGGAAATTGGAATAATATATTCGGTAATGGAATGTTTTACAATAGTGAGATTCCGTTATTAAATCAATTACAAAAGCCACTATAGTCAGAATAATCTTCCATAAATTGAGTAAATATTTGGATTTATAATCTTTATAATAATTATCGGGATGACAGGATTTGAACCTGCGACATCCTGCTCCCAAAGCAGGCGCGCTACCAAGCTGCGCTACATCCCGTGATTTACTTTAATTTACCCTTATCATCTTAACTTACTAACAAAATTTCTGCAAGGAAAAATTGTAATTTGAGCCTCAATTTAAACTTTATTCTCTATTAAAAAAACAATGTTTGTTTTGATGGCCAATTTTAAGTCAATATTGAACAAAAATAAAATATTGCTTTTCTGAGATTCATCTTCAAAAAAATATTTTATTGATCATTTGTCAATGGGATTATCACGACAAATTCAGTTAAATTGTTTTGGGAATTAACCGTAATTTCTCCTTGTAAAAGCTGAACTAATTTTTTGACTAAAGTCAGACCTAAACCTGTCCCACCATAATGCTGGTCATGGGACTTCTTAGTTCATGGGAAATAGTTTGTAAAAAATCATCTTTTAATTCAATACCTTCGCCAAAATAAAGAAGGAAAATTAGACTTGAAGACAAGAGAACTTTTGTAAGAAACTAGATTAATAAGCAAATTATCCGTTTCCACAAAAGCCCATGCCAAATATTTTAGCATTATTAACTTGTCTTACTTTTCACATTGACCATACAAGTTTGAAGCAACTTGGTTGCATAATTCAAGCAATGTTCGCCATCAGTGGTAGAGTGACTATGTTAGGAATCTCAAGGTGGGCAGGTAAGGGCGGAAGCTATCGAACCATTCAAAGATTTTGTCATCAGCCCCAAAATTGGCCAACCCTAATGTGGGTATTCTTTCGTACTCATTGTTTTCGTCTGGAAGAAAGTTATGCTATTGCTGGTGATGAAGTAGTCACAACCAAGTCAGGAAAGCATACCTATGGTGTTGATTGGTTCTTTTCCAGCTTGACAAATGCTCCAGTCAAGGGATTAGCTTTTTTTGCTCTGTCTTTGGTGGGATTGGAAAAAAGAGAATCTTATCCGTTACGAATTGAACAAATAATCAAAGTATCGAACGAAGTTAACATTGATTCGCCCCCACCCTCAAAAGTTAAAAAAAGAAAGCGAGGTCGTCCCAAAGGCTCAAAAAACAAAGATAAAAGCCAATATACTCTCTCAAATGAGCTATTTCGCATCAAAGGAATGTTAGAAGCATTACTCTCTACTATTGGTGATACTATTGCTCTAAAATATTTACTGCTTGATGGTAAGTTTGGACATCATAATGCCGCACAAATGACAAGGGAAATGGGACTACATCTAGTCAGTAAGTTACGCCATGATAGTGCATTGTATTTACCTTATCAAGGAGAAAATGCCAAATGTAAATATGGCCAGAAAGTCAATCCTCGTGAACTTGGTGCTGAATGTTTACAGTTTATTAGTAATCAGGGAGATTGGTGTTTGAAATATCATCAATTACAAGTATTACATAAAGAGTTTGCTCAACCTCTTAACATCGTGGTAATTGTGAAAACGAATGGAAAAACTGGTGAACAAAGTCATGTCATTTTATTTTCGACAGACTTAAGTGTGGAGGCAAAAAAACTGGTGGAACTTTATTCATTAAGATTCCAAATTGAATTTAACTTTCGTGATGCAAAACAATTTTGGGGTTTAGAAGATTTCATGAATGTTTCTCAAACAGCAGTAACGAATATGGTTAATTTAGCTTTTTTCATGGTCAATTTTTCTCAGAAAACATTAGAGCATTTTCGTCGTAATTGTGCCAATGATTTGAGTATTTTAGATCTCAAAGCCTTTTATCGTGGCTTTAGATACCTTGATGAATTGATAAAATTGCTTCCAGATAAACCAGAAGCTATTTTAATTTCTCAGGTTCTCAATCGAGTGACAAATATTGGAGCGATTCATCCTATTTCTGTGAGCAATATTGCCACTGAATAACCCAAAAAAGAGACAAATTATCATTTCTGTGCAACTAAAATTTGACAGGAGATGCTTTTTATGGTCTTTTTTCGGTGAAGGTATTGTTAATTGATTTAATTTTTTGGCGTTGCTGAATCAGGGTATGATTTTGTTGTATAGCGATCGCACATTGAGTGGCTAACTGTTGTACAAATAAGATCTCTAATTCATTTTTAATAGAAGCGAATTTGAGAGGTATTAATTTAAGTGGAGCAAATTTATGTCAAGTTAATTTAGAGTTAGTTAATTTGACCGAGGGAAATCTTAACTATACAAATATGACGGAAGCAAATTTAAGGAGAGCTTTACTGTATAAAATTTCTTTAAAAGAAGCCAATTTACAATCTGCCAATCTTGAACAAGTAATTTTACAAGGGAGTTTTTTACGTAAAGCCAATTTAGCTTATGCAAACTTAAATAATGCCGATTTGAATAGTAGTAATTTAATTAATGCTGACTTGACAGGTGCAAACTTAAATAATGTGAATCTCAACAATGCTTATCTTGTGGGTACTTGTTTAAAAGATGCAAAAGTTGAAGGGGTTTCATGGGATAATGCGATCATCACAGGAGTTGTTATGCCTGATGGGACAATTATTTAAAGAATTAAAAATCATTGATCTTGAGGATTAAATTTTGCCTTAGAATGTGAATATTAATACTCAAAAAAATGTAGCTAAATTAAAAGATGAACCAAGTTTTAGAACCATTAATATCTCTTTACGATGTACACAAGTCTTTTGGAGATTTTGAAGTACTAAAAGGTATTAGTCTCGATGTTAACAAAGGAGATGTCATTTGCATTATTGGCCCTTCAGGTTCTGGTAAATCGACTATTTTACGATGCATTAATGGTTTAATTTCTATTGACCAAGGTTCCATTCAAGTTGGTGATTTTTTGGTTCATCAATTGAAATCTGATCAACAAAAAATACGTTTACGGCGTATGGTATCGATGGTCTTTCAACAATATAATCTTTTTCCCCATCGTACTGCGTTGGAAAATGTCATGATGGCTCCAATTCATGTATTAAAACAAAATCCTCAACAAGTCAAAGAATTGGCTTATAATTTGATGGCAAAAGTGGGACTTCAAGGAAAAGAAAATAACTATCCTGGAGAACTTTCTGGGGGACAACAACAACGAGTTGCGATCGCTCGTTCACTAGCAATGAAACCAGAAGTGATGCTCTTTGATGAGGTGACCGCAGCTTTAGATCCTGAAACCGTCAAAGAAGTTTTACTCACAATTCGTGAATTAGCAGAAGAAGGAATGACCTGTTTATTAGTCACCCATGAAATGGGATTTGCTCGTGAAGTTGCTGACCAAATGTATTTTACTGACCAAGGTACTATCTTAGAGCAAGGGAATCCCACTGACTTTTTTACGAATCCACAACACCAAAGAACTAGGGAATTTTTGAGTCAAGTTCTCTAGAAAAAAGAAACATTAAATTATGAAATTAACAGATCTTTTTATTTATCCGATTAAATCTTGTCAAGGAATTAGTTTGACCAAAGCACAAATAACTCCTAGAGGATTAACAGATTATCAACAAGCAAAAATAGATGATCAGAAAGTAACATTATACGATCGTCAATTTATGTTAGTAGATAAAAAAGGTAATTTTATCACCCAAAGACAATATCCCCAATTGGCAACTGTTTTAATAGAAATTAAAGAAAATAATTTATATTTAAATATTGAAAATAATAGTATTTCTACTTTTGAATTAATACCAGATAATAGCAAAACAAAAGTTAAAGTAAAAGTGTGGCGTGATCAGACGATCGCAATTGACCAAGGAGATGAAGTTGCTAAATGGTTTCAAGAAGCTTTGAAATTAGATATTTGTCGTTTAGTTAAACAATCTGACGAACATATTAGACCGATAAATTCTCGATATAGTACCCAAAGAAATCAACCAGTTAGTTTCGCCGACGGCTATCCTTTTTTATTAACAAATACCGCTTCTTTAGAAGATTTAAGACAACGTTTAAATCAAAAATATACCGAGGAACAAGTATTATGTAATATGAATCTTTTTCGTCCTAATATAGTTGTGGAAACAAATGAAGCTTTTATCGAAGACACATGGAAACAAATAAAAATAGGAAATAATGAATTCGCCGTAGTAAAACCATGTACCCGATGTATTATTACCACAACCAATCAAAAAACAGGACAGAGAAATTCGTTAAAAGAACCATTATTGACTTTAAGTGGTTTTCGTAATACTCAAGATGGAATCATGTTCGGACAAAACATGATTGCTCTTAATCAAAATACTTTGACCCTTGGTGATGTTTTAGAAGTGATTAAAAATTAGTTCAGAAATGATGTTTTATCGAAGAAAAATCACCAGAGCTTAAAACAGCAAAAGTATCCCGTCCAAAACGAAATACCCTTGATCTTATTAACATCTTCACAAAGCCTTCACCCAATGATAGTTAATTTAACTAAATTGTTCAGAAATTTCTAAATTAAATAAAGTTTGTAAAGTTTGTAAAGCTTCACGACGTGCATCAATGTCTTGTTGTGTACGTAACTGCACCATCGGATCATGTAATATCTTATTAACAATACCTCTGGTTAAAGCCTCTATTACCTCTTGATGTTTTTCCGCAAATTCTGAACCCAAACGAGACAATGCCTTTTCTAATTCTTGCTCTCTAATTTGCTCAATTTTTGTTCTTAAACAGCTAATAGTAGGTACAGTATCTAAAGATTGCCACCACAATTCAAAAGCTTTAATTTCTTGCTCTAACAACCCTTCTGCTTCCCTTGCCATTTCACGACGACTGGCATGATTTTGGGCTACTACTGCTTTTAAGTCATCTACATTATAAGACTCGATCGCTTCTAACTCACTCACATCACTAGCAACATTTCGAGGGACAGAAATATCAACCAACATTAATGATTGTAGATCAGACACCGTTGATAAATTCGCCTTATCTAAAATCGGTTGTGTTGCACCAGTACTAGTAAAGACAATATCTGATTCACCCACAACATACATCATTTGTTCAAGAGTGGTTAATTTTAAATCTACTAATGAGAATTTTTTGGCTAATTCTTTAGCACGACTCATAGAGCGATTGACGATCGTAATATCTGTAGCACCTTTAGATATCAAATGCTTCACTAATAAATGAGACATTTTACCAGCACCAATAATGGCAATCTTTTCTTTCGACAAATTATCCTTCTTGGTATCCACTAATTCCACTGCCGCAGAACTAATAGAAACAGCACCTGTACCGATATTGGTCTCTGTACGAACCCTTTTTCCTGCACCAATAGCCTGTTTAAATAAACGATCTAATAACCGACTCATGCCCTTATACTTCATTCCTAGCTTATGAGTGGTTTTGACTTGAGCTAAAATTTGTCCTTCACCTAAAACTAAACTTTCTAAACCAGCAGATACACGCATTAAGTGACGAATAGCATCTTGGTGTAACAAAATAAATAAATAACGACGTAATTGATGTAGAGTAATATGACTTATTTCCGCTAAAAATTGATTGATCTCTGTAATCCCTTGTTCGGTTTCGGTAACCACGGCATAAATTTCCAAACGGTTACAAGTACTCATAATCGTTACTCCTTCTATATGAGGATAAGCTAGAAGATGATGAATAGACTCTTCAATTTTTGGTTCAGGAATACTCAATTTTTCTCTTACTTCAACAGCTGCTGTCTTATGAGAAAGACCAACTACGACAATATTCATTTTTTAAATTTAATTTTATAAATAGTAATCTAAGAATCGAAAAAATGCTTTTAAACTATTCTAATCATCACTGAAACTGCTAAGTTTGGCAATTTCATCTTAATTTTTCGCAATGAAACTTCATAATATATTAAACTCAAACATCGGTGTCAACTTAAGGAATAAAAATTATTATAGAGGTGACTCAGAACTTTGAATTGGCAACTGTGAACTGTGAACTATAGCGTTTTTCACAGTTATGAGGTACGGTTTCCAAACTCACGGCTACTCAAACCCATTACCAATTGTCAATAACGGACTTTTCAGCTTTTAATACTATCGGGATGTCATCAAACTAAATATAGTCTATTTTTGACCAATGGTTTTCGTTCCGATTGGGGAAAAGACTTATTCGCCGCAGTTCGTCAAAGTTTAACTGCTTATGAGGCTATCTTTAAAGCACTTTCTCCTAATCCTTCTCTTTTTATCCCTAGTTGAGTAATTACAAATTTTTGATAAATATAATTGTTAGACCAAAATTATATTACTGATTTTTAAACTAAGATTAACTATTGCTTAACTTATTGATTACAGAGCAAATATACAATAATTTCAGTTTGGAAAATATCTTGATTGCAATAAGATAAATAACTTTTTAGAGTTGTTTAAAAGTGTGAAAACAAGTAAATGTCTTCTAAATTCAGGCTGTAAATAATTTATTGTAGATTGAGCAAAAAAATGAGTGATTTTCGTATTAAAAGAAGAGATTTTTTATATGGTCTAGCAGGCTTGTCGGGTAGTGTAATTGCCAGTCAAATCCCTTTTAGTCCTGCTTTTGCTAAAAGAATTAGAATTAACGGTGCTGGAGCAAGTTTCCCCGCTCCTTTATATCAACGTTGGTTTGTTGAATATAATAAAATTAACAAAAATACTCAAGTTAACTATCAATCTGTTGGTAGTGGTTCAGGTGTAAAACAATTCGTTGCTGGTACCGTCGATTTTGGTGCCAGTGATGTGGCAATGAAAGATAAAGATATGGCTAAAGTTTCCAAAGGTACTGTACTTTTACCAGTAACCGCTGGTGCCATCGTAGTTGCTTACAACAATAAAGATATGTCTTCTCTAAAACTTTCTCGTCAGCAATATGTCGATATATTTTTAGGTAAAATCACCAACTGGAAACAATTAGGAGCTTCTCGCTCTAAATCTATTAAAGTTATTCATCGTTCCGATGGTAGCGGTACAACTGGTGTTTTTACTAAGCACCTTGCTGCAATTAGTGGTACTTGGAAAAGTCAGGTAGGAGAAGGTAAAACTGTACAATGGAAAACTGGAATTGGTGCCAAGGGAAATGAAGGTGTTACTGCCACAATTAAGCAAACTGATGGTGCTATTGGTTACGTAGAATACGGTTATGCTTCTCAAAATGGTCTTAAAACAGCTTCTCTACAAAACAAAACAGGTAGTTATGTTGCACCTAGTCTAAGCAGTGCCAGTAAAACATTGTCTCAAGTTACTTTACCTGCTAATCTTAGAGCATTTATTAAAGATCCTGTTGGTTCGACTTCCTATCCTATCGTTACTTATACTTGGATTTTAGCTTATAAAAAATACAGCAATCCTAAAACAGCCGCTGCATTAAAACAAGTTTTGAAGTGGTGTGTTAGTAAGTCAGGCGGTCAAAAATATAGTGCTAGTTTGGGCTATATTCCTTTACCCGATAATGTAATTGCTAAAGTTAATAGTGCTATTAACAGTATTAGTTAATTTTTCTGATGTGAATTAAGAGAAGAGGAAGGAGAGATAATAAAAGTTGGTAAACTCAAATTAATCTTCTTTCCTTATAACAATATTTCCGACAAAATTTTCAAGTTTTTAGAATCAATCCTCAACATTCTAGAATTTTCGTTAATAATTAGGGTCTGCTGAAAAAATCAAAAATAGTTGGTTCGATTAAGCTTTTTCGGTAATTTGGGCTTGTTTTTGGTGTTTTTGAAGGTAAATTTAATACGTTACTATTTTATGCCTATTTTGAAATAAATAGTTATACATTTAAAAAACACTAATTCAAAGCGATCGCTTTAAGACTATTTGTAAAGGATTATTAAGATTTTTCACATAGTAAATTTACGAAGAAGATTAATTATTTTTGAGCGACACATCATAGAATTCGAGCATAAGTTATTGAAATATATAGCAGAGAACGGGTTAATTAGGACATTGATGATTTCTAAAAGTATTGCTATGTTGAGATTAGTTAATGTAAAGGTAATATATGATAATCTAAGTTGAGAATAAATATCTAAAAAAACTCTAATTATGACAATTTTATGAAGACAAAATCACACAATATGACCGACTTAAAATGTTAATTTTGTCTGTGAAAATTTTTCTAATTGTCTTGTGTATCAATATATCTAATCGTTAAATATGATCAGTGAATTACTTGAGCAATAATTATTCAAAAACCATATTGATAGATTCTAATAATTGATGGATTTTAATAACTGAATTATATTTATGATGGAAGGAAAATTAGAAAATATATTAATAGTAGACGATCAACCCTCGAACATACGGTTATTGTCAAATATGCTCGATCGTCAACATTATAAAGTGAGAAAAGCACTTAATGGTAAAACGGCTATCAATGCGGTTTATGCAGAAAAACCTGACCTAATTTTATTAGATATTAAAATGCCTGAAATTGATGGTTATCAGGTGTGTCAAGAATTAAAATTAATTGAGCAATTCAAAGATATTCCCATAATTTTTATTAGTGCTTTACACGATACATCTGATAAGATTAAAGGTTTTGAAGTTGGTGGAATAGACTATGTAACAAAACCCTTTCAGGAAGAAGAAGTATTAATAAGAGTTCAAAATCAATTAACTATAAAAAAACAACAAAAGTTATTGTTACTTCAAGAAAAAACTTTTTTATCTATTAAAGAAAAATTATTAGTCTTACAACAAGAAGAACTTAAAAAAGAAATTAAAAGCAGAAAAAAAATCGAAAATAATTTGCATCAATCAAAATTGTTAATTAATAGTATTTTGGACAATTCTCTGGATGGAATTGCCGCTTTAAAAGCTGTACGTAATATTGAAACAAATAAAATTAAAAATTTTTCTTTTTTAATTGGAAATACTATTCTTGCTAATATATTTAATCAAAAAATAGATGATTTAAAAAAACAACTATTCTTCAAAGAATTTATTGAACAAATTTCTTCCCAATTCTTTTGTTTTGCTGATTTTGTTAATGTTGTTGAAACAGGAATATCTTTAGAAACAAAGTTTACTTATCAGGCTAAAGAAAAACAAAAAGAATATAATTTACTTGCTGTTAAATTAGATGATGGTTTGCTTCTCAATATTCGCAAAAATGCCAGAGTTAATGAGTAGTTTATAAATATATTTAATTAACAATTTTGAGTAATCAACTAATTTTCTATTAGTAAAACTACAGCATAAGAACAAATAGCTTTTTGCTCACCTACAGGGCCTAATTTTTCATTCGTAGTTGCTTTGATACTTATTTTATCAGACTCGATCGCTAACTTTTGAGCCAGGGAATTGATCATTTGAGGTAAATAAGGCTTTAATTTAGGACGTTCAGCCACAATTACACTATCAATATTACCAATTGTCCAACCTTTATCTTTAATCAAATTATAAACTTGCTCTAGCAAAAGCATACTATCAGCACCTGACCATTTAGGATCAGAAGGCGGAAAATAATGACCAATATCTCCTAAACTTAATGCACCTAATAAAGCATCCATAATGGCATGGGTTAACACATCAGCATCACTATGACCTAATAATCCTAAATGATGTTCGATTTCCACACCACCTAAAATTAATTTTCTACCTTCTACTAATCTATGTAAATCATAACCATTACCAATTCTAATCATCTTTTACTTGCTCAAATCAATGAAAAACTGAACAGATAATTATTTTATAAGAAAAATGCCAAACAATTGTTAATGGTGGCTTTTTTAATTCGATATTTTTCTCGCAATGTTTTTTTGGCTCAATCTCAAGTATTAACTCATAAATTTGGCAATCAATTCCCTAAAAATCAAGATTTTTCGTGTACCATAGATAAATATAACTTCATAAAGTTAACATTTGTTTGACAGATTAAAGCTAAGAAGAGAAAAATAAGATGAGTCAGCAACCCATGGAAAAATCAAGCAATTATAGTCATGGTCAATTGGCGACTCAGGTTAATCATTCAGTTGATAAGATGATGTTGTCACAACAACCTCATCAACGACCAAAAAGAAATTCTAATTTTGTTATTGGCATAGTAATTGGCGTTGTTGCTACTATCATCGGGACGAAATTTATTGGTAACAATCCAGCAAATCAATCTGTTTCTCAAGAAACTCTTGCCAATATTTCCTCAGCAACATCTAACACTGTTAGCCAAAGTATCACTACGACAACAGCGAAAATAATTAATGTCGAGAGTAAAATAGAAGCGACAGGTATAATATTGCCCTACGAATTAATCCCTGTAATGTCTCAAGTCAATAATTTACAAATAAAATCAATTTTAGTGGATGAAGGAGATTTTGTTAACCAAGGACAAGTTTTAATTCGTTTAGATGATGCTGTTTTACAAGCAGAGCGAAGACAAGCTCAAGCTGTTGTCCAACAAGCCCAAGCGAGATTAGCTGAATTAAAAGCAGGTGCAAGACGAGAAGAATTGGCTAGAGCAAAAGAAAGTATTAATATTGTTCGCTCAGAAATATTAGAAGCCCAAGCGGATTTACGATTAGCACAAGTAAAGTTAGAGCGTAATCGTCAACTACAAGTTGAAGGTGCGATTTCTAGAGATAGACTTGATGAGTTGGTTAATGAAGCATTGGTTAAAAAAACTAGTCTTGAAAGAAGTAAGGCAAAATTGAGAGAAGCCCAGCAACAATTGTTAGAGTTACAAAAAGGGCCGAGAAGGGAAGTTATTGCTCAAGCCCAAGCTAGTTTGGCGGAAGCTTTAGCGAGGGTAAAATTAATTGAAACTCGATTAAAAGAGACGATCATCATTGCTCCTGTTAATGGTAAAGTAGCCAAAAGAAATGCCAGAGTAGGAGATGTTACTTCTGCGGGTAATAATCAAGAATTATTTACCATTATTCAAGATGGGAAATTGGAGCTAGAAGTTAGAGTGCCAGAGAGTGAATTAAGAAATATTCGTCCTCAACAAAGGGTGGAAATTTCTTCTACTGCTGATCAGAGTATTAATTTAATTGGTATTGTGAGAGATATTAATCCCATTATCGATCGAGAATCTCGTCAAGGGATTGTTAATGTAGACTTACCTGTGGACAATGGTTTAAAACCGGGAATGTTTATTCAAGCAAATATTATTACCACGACTGAACCTCGTTTAACTATACCAATGGCGGCAGTGATACCTCAAAATAATGGTAAAGGCACAGTATATGTATTACAGGAAAATAATATGGTTAAATCACAGCCAGTTTCTTTAGGGGAGATAGTTGATAATAATGCGATCGAAATTTTGTCAGGGATTCGATCGGGTGATACTATTGCCTTAAAAGGAGTTGACTATCTTCAAGATGGTAATACAGTGGACGTGGTGCAATAATAAGTAATGAGTCTAGTTGACAAACACTTCAAACAATTTTACAAGATGCTCTGCTTCTGTCTCTATATTGTGTTGTTCCATAACTTTTTGTTTACCTATTTGTCCCATTTGTTGCAATTTTTCTGTGGGTAAACTTACTGCTTTTTCGATCGCAACTGCTAAACTATCTATATCTCCTGCGGGAATTAACCAACCAGATTCTTCATTCACAACTAATTCGGGAATACCCGCAACATAAGTCGTAATAACAGGAGTGCCTAAAGCCAAAGACTCCATAATAACAACAGGTAAACCTTCAGCAAAACTAGGCATTACCATTAATTTGGCCTGTTTAATTTTCTCTTTCACTACATCACTACTAGCCCATCCCGTAATCTCAATTTGTGAGTCAATATCTAATTTTTTGGCTAAACTTTCTATCTGAACTCTTAACTCTCCATCTCCGACCAAAGTTAATTGAAAATCAATACCTTTTGTTTTCAACTTGCCCAATGCTTGTAATAATAACAATTGTCCTTTTTGAGGACATAATCTGCCCACTCCAACTAATTTATTTTCTTCGGGAATAGGTACTATTTGGGCTTTGATAAATTTTTCATCTAAACCACAGTGAATAATATGCACTTTATCCCAATCTTGATAATCACACCAACGATATACTTGACTTTTACCATATGAACTAATAGCTGCCACAAAAACTGCTCTTTTTATTTTCTCAGAAAGTGCGATCGCTTTTGGCTTATCAAACTCTTCAGGCCCATGAATAGTAAAACTATAACTGAAATCTCCAAGCATACCACACAACATAGCAACGGCTGTTGAATTAGTACCAAAGTGAGCGTGTATATGCTTAATTTCCTGTTTCTTCAACAAAAATGACAAAACACAAGCCTCAGCCAAATAAGCGAAATGCCTCGTTATTCCTCGTTCTGAGCCGTATCCGATTGTGATCGTCAACTGTAAGGCAGAAAAAAAAGCAATGGGTTTGAGGAGCATAACTTTCAGCAGATTTATCAACAAACCAATAATACCTACACAAAGGATAAAGGTCGTTTTATTTAGTTCATCTATGTCCATTTGATCAACTAATTGATCTGAACAAGAACGAACAGAAAATCTTTCAACATCAACACCTTGGGCTTCTAATGCCAAAATTTCTCGACGAATAAAGCTATGACTAACCTTCGGATATTGATTGACAAGATAGGCTATTTTCATTAATTTTTTCTGTTTATTGATTGAATGATGAAAGTATTTGATATTCTCATACATTTCATCATTTTAAAATAAATTCAATTCTTAATTATTTACTCTTACCTACCGCCAACATTAATAGAATCAACTTTGATATGAGGTTGTCCCACCGTGACATAAACACTACCACTAACTGAACCACAAAAACCTGCGGCTAATCCTATGTCTTTGGAAGACATAGAAATCTTAGTCATAATTTCCTTGGCTTCACCGATAAGAGTTGCACCTTTAAGAGGCTTAGTAATTTTACCATTTTCAACTAAATAGGCTTCATCTACACCAAAATTAAATTCTCCAGTAGGGCCAACACTACCGCCACCCATTTTCTTACAATAAATACCTTTATCAACCGAAGCAAACAAATCCTCTACAGAATATTCTCCTGTGGCAATGTAAGTGTTACGCATACGAGAAGCAGCAGGAAAACTGTAACTTTGTCTTCTACCGCTACCAGTGCGAGGGTGACCTGTACGGATTGAACCTGCTCTGTCTGCTAAAAAGTTCTTTAAGATGCCGTTTTCAATCAACAAGGTACGTTGAGGTGCCATACCTTCATCATCCATATCGATCGAACCAAAGGCATTTTCGGATAATCCCTCATCCCAAGCTGTCAGATTTTCATGGGCAATTTTTTCACCTTTTTTATCAATAAAAGGAGTGCTTTTTCTTTCTATCTGAGTAGTCTCTAGCAAATGCCCACAAGCTTCATGGAAAATAACACCACCAAACTGATTTGCCATAATCACAGGATATTGTCCTGATTCTACATAGTCAGCGTATAACATTTTACCCGCAGATTCAGCAACTTCTTCGGCTACGTTTTCGTAATTCCATGTGCGTAAAAAATTAGGATTACTAGTATCACCATCTCTTTTACCAATAGATGAGCGATTGCCTCCATCGGCACAAAGAAGATTATAGCCAACGGATTGAGTCAGACGAATATCTCGAGCAAAAATACCATCACTAGAGGCAATTAGTACTTCTTGCCAATCTCGGAAATAAGCGGCACGTCTTGACTGTACATGATTGGCTTTTTTTTCTAGTTGATGGTTAGCTGTAAGTAATATGTCGCCCATTTCTTGCATATTACTACAATTAGTTAACCATGAGTCTTTCTGGTTTGCTGTGGCATAGTCACGGAACATTTCTAGGTTAATTTCAGGTATAAAAGCTGTCCCTTGAGGTATATTTAAACCAAGAATGGATAATGCTTTTTCGAGAGCTAATTTTAAACCAATAAAAGAGAGATTGTTGGTGCTTACATAACAATCAGCTTTCCCTTCAAATACTCTTACCCCTGCACCTGTAGCTAATCTGGGGGTGATACTGGTAATGCGATCGTCTTCTGCCAAACAACTGATATAATTATTCTTTTCGAGGAAAAATTCGACAAAATCCGCTCCTGCTGACCTTCCTAAGCCTAGTAAGGTAGATAAAGGTTTTTCCCATGTTAGATCGAAGCGATCGCTACTAGGATTATAGGATAGATTGGGTATTTCACGGGAAATTAGTAGAGTTGGGGACATATGATTACTTTCTTTCTCTCATTTATCATCATTATGTCTATTCTACTATGGGAAATAGCTTATGTTATTGTAAGCCTATTGTTTTCTAGCCAACATTTGAGACTAAGGCATTAATGGTCATACATTAATGTCAGTCTTTACAACTTAGAATAAAAATAATATTATCCAAACCCAAAACCGTTGAGGGAGAAATTATTAAATGTTAATCCTGAAAAACTGGGATGCTAGGATTCGAACCTAGGAATACCGGTACCAAAAACCGGGGCCTTACCACTTGGCGACATCCCATCGATTTGCCACATTTAACATTATGGCAAATTCATTTTGTATTGTCAAGGTTATAAACTTTTTTTATGATTTATTTCTAGCTAACATTGTATCTGTCAAACTATTACAACAAATTTATCAATTTATGTTGTCTTAAATTTCAAGAAAAATATTAATATTTTTTTGACATTTGTCCTACTCAATTAGCGATCTCATTTAGTAAGGAATAACAATAATATCTCTTTTTATAAATGTTGCAATGCTTCATCTGTTAACCAATACTTAACCCGCAAAGATTCACTTAATAATGTTATTTCTAATAAGTCTATCCGTTCTAAATTGAGTTTCTTTTCGGTAAAGATGTTTTCTGTTTAAAACTGAATAAAATTGATAATTTCATTAAGTAAAGGCTCAGGTATTTGTTCTATTTCTTCATATATATTTATTGTTTGAAGTTCATTATCTTTGATTCTGAATATCTTTAATTCTAATCATATTTAAATTTTAGAAAATCGATCACCTAATAACAACAAACTACTTGAAAATCGACTAGAAGCGATCGCTTTCGTTATAAAGTGTCAGCACAAAAATAATAGTAATGTTATTTTATAAAATAAACCCTGTTCAGGTTGAAAACCGTAGTTTTTACTTTTGAAAATCATTTATGTTTTTAATCCATCTGTCGATTGTCTACTCCCTTCCCGCCACAAAGTTGCATAGATAAAAAACCAAAAGCCACGAAGGTAGAAAAGAATTGAACCAATAAATTACTCTATTTTCATGAGGGCAGTACATAGGTCTGAATGGCGGAAAACAATTTACCTACTATAAATACCTAAAAACTATTTCATCAATAGTTTTAGTTCTAATTTCCGCAAAGCAGTACTAGTGGTCTGTCAAAGGTAAAATGACGGATAATAGGAAAAGTAAATAAGTTAACCCCAATAAATAGTCAATGCCAGCCAAACGATATATCGTTTCTTTAACAGAAGAAGAAAGAATCGCTCTGAAAAAACTAACCACAACTGGTAAAGCTTCTGCAAAAAAAATCAATCATGCTCAGATTTTACTCCAAGCAGATATCAATCAAGCAAAAGAAGGTTATACGGATCAACAAATCAGTGAAGCATTAAATATAAGCACCAGAACTATAGAGAGAGTAAGACAACGATTTGTGGAAGAAGGTCTAGAGAATGCCCTTCACCCTCGCCCGAAAAAGTCATTAAAGCTGAAAAAAATAGATGGAGAAACAGAAGCTCATTTGCTCGCACTATCTTGCTCACAAGCCCCTCAAGGTTATAGTCGTTGGACATTACGACTACTAGCACAGGAAATGGTAACTTTAGAATACATCGAAAGCATTTCCCATGAAAGCGTACGACAGGTATTAAAAAAAACGAGCTTAAACCTTGGTTAAAGGAATGTTGGGTTATTCCACCTCAAGCTAATGCCGAATTTGTTTGCCAGATGGAAGAACTGTTGCAACTTTATACCCAAAAATATGACTCAGATTATCCTTTAGTTTGTTTTGATGAAACTTCCAAACAACTAATTTCGGAAATAATCAAACCCTTGAAAGCTCAACCTGGGCAGCCAGAACGCTTTGATTGTGAATATTCTCGAAAAGGGGTTTGTAATTTATTCATGTTTTTTGAGCCTTTTAATAGTTGGAGACATGTAGAAGTAACAGACCAACGTACAAGCATTGACTATGCTCATCAAATGAAGTATTTAGTGGATCAACGTTATCCTGATGCTCAGAAAATTAAAGTCGTTCAAGATAACCTCAATACCCATGTAAAAGCCTCTATATATAAGGCATTTATGCCAGCCGAAGCCAGACGTATTTTGAATAAATTAGAGTTTCACTATACTCCTAAACATGGAAGTTGGCTAAATATGGCGGAAACTGAGTTGAGTGTTTTAAGTCGGCAGTGTCTGAAACGACGTATAGAAGACAAAGAAATTTTGAAAGAAGAAGTAGCAGCTTGGGAAAAACGAAGAAATCAAAACTCTGCTCCTGTAGATTGGCGATTTACAACAGAAGATGCTCGGATTAAATTGAAGCGATTATATCCGTCAATAAAGTCTTGACAGACTACTAGTACACCACACCGGAAATAAATCGGATTACTTATATTAGTAATGGCTTACCAATATAAGTCCATCTAAAGGGCTTTGCTAGAGTTTCATTAAAAAACTCAATAAATTTCAGTATACGCTTTTTCAATTCTTCTGTAGAATTGAAGTTACCCCTTTTTAGTAAACGACGAGTTAATATTCCGAACCAGATTTCGATTTGATTGAGCCATGAACAATGCTTCGGAGTATAAACAAAACGGATACGATGACTTTTATTCTCTAAAAAATTGCTACGGCTGTTCATATTCTTGAGAATTCCTGAACACCCTTTTTTTCCTAAATCTTCTTTCACATCACATAGCTGTGCTACAAGACGAACTAATCCTTCCGATTTGTGAGTATTCAACTGGTCACAAATAAATATCCATTCTCCTTGGGGATCACTATCCACCGTCTGAAGGATATGTGCTACAAAATCTTTTTCTGTTCGGGTATCTCCCACCGAAGGACAGATTATTTTCCCTGTGGCTACCTCGAAATTCGCTATTAACGCCTGAGTTCCATGACGTTCATATTCAAATTCTACTGCTTCAGGTTTGTTTGGTTCCATAGTTCGAGTCGGATGAATTCTTTCTAATGCCTGAATGCCTGTTTTTTCATCTGTACTCACCAGATGTACTCCCCAAGAGTATAGTTCTTGGGCTTGATGATACAATTTACAAACTGTTCTGACTTGACTTGTTCTCTAAATTCTCCTTCATCCTCTACTTCATGGTTTAACCAATATTTACTTCGATGTGGTTGAAGATCTGCTCGATTTTAAAAAACGACCCACCGTTGTGGCGGAAATCTTGTCCACTATCCCTCGGTTGATTATTTCTGTTACTAATTCTTTTCTTGTCCAATGACTCAGATATTCTGGTGGGGTTTCACAAGCTAATGCCATCACTTGGCAAATCTGTTCTGCCTCAAATTTTCCTGGACTACCTGGACGAGGTTTATCTTGGAAGATTTCCTTTACTACCTGGGTCAATTTTTCGGGTTTTTGAGCTAATTTGTCTAAATTTTGACTTCCCTCTATCCACCTTTTTCTCCATAGTCCGATCGTATCTTTACATAAGCCTAACTCTTGGCTGATGGTTTTGTTGTTCAATCCTGATGCTGCTTTCAAGATGATGTGTGTCCTTACAACTAAACTGTGAGGTGTTTCTCGACTTCTAGCTATCCTTTGCAATATTTCTGTTTGTTGAGAGGTTAAATTGATCGGTGTCTTTGGGCGAGCCATACTCCTTCTTGATATCGTTTTACCTTAAATCATTATCCGATATATTTGCAGTTTGCGGTACTAGTTATTTATAATCCCATTATTTTCTGTATTAGGTATGATATTATCTTCCAGAGATCGCATGATAGCAGGAGAATTGAGCTTATTTTTATCGGTGAAAATGTTGTCAAGAGCATCTTCAAGACTTTTCGCCATGACGATTTTATTTTCATAAACAACAATTACTCTTACCAGAGTGGGAACGCTATTTTTTTCAGCTTCTAAATAAAGGGGTTCAACATATAATAAAGATTCTTCAATAGGAATAATCAATAAATGTCCTTGAATAGCTTTTGAGTTTTGACGATTCCATAAAGAAATTTGACCAGAAATGATTGGATCCTGATTGATCAAGGCTTCTATCTGATCGGGACCAAAAATAAGTCTTTGTTTGGGAAATTGGTATAATAACAATTTGCCGTAATTTTCTCCGTCACAACGAGCGGCTAACCAAGCAATTAAATTAGGACGAGAAATTGGGGTGTAAGGATGTAAGAGGATGAATTCTTCTTTTTGCCCAATGGGTAATTTCATGATCAAATAATATGGTTCAATAGGTCGAACTTCATTGCCATAAATCTCTTCAGGCACATTCCATTGATCTTCTTTGTTATAGAATACTTGAGCATCAGTCATATGATATGCCAGTAGTCTTTCTGATTGGGTTTTGAATAAGTCAATGGGATAACGGATATGTTCTTTGATATTAGAGGGTATGGTATCTAAAGGTTTAAATAAATTTGGGAAGATTTTTTGCCATACTTGAATTACGGGATCATCTGTATCGCTAATATAGAAGTTCACATCTCCATTTTCAGCGTTAATGAGAACTTTGACGGAGTTACGAATATAGTTAAATTGATTTTCTCCTCCATCAGAATAGGGATAATAATCGGAGATAGTATAAGCATCAATAAGCCAATATAAATTGCCTAAAATTTCTCCTTCTTCTTTCGCTACAACTAAATAGGGATCTCTATCGTATGATAAGAATGGAGCGATCGCTTTTAGTCTAGTATTAACATCACGACGGAATAAAATACGAGTATCAGGAGTAAAATTATTGGTGAGTAACATACGCCAATCTTGTGAATAAACTGAGAATAAAAACTTACGCCACCAAGAAGATATTGTTATTCCTCCTGTACCTTGATATGTTGTATAGACATTTTCTTGTCCACTGGGAAAATCAAATTCAGAAACTTTTGTATTAGTGAGTACATAATCACTCGCTACTTCTCCATAATAAATACGAGGACGTAAAATAGGAATACTTTTTCTAATATTATCTGAGGAAGTTTTTAAAGCTCCGGGATCATTTTCTGTGCCAATATCCTGAATGAAATAATAAGGTAGCCCTCCATCGTCAACTCGATTCACAGGAGACATTGTAAATCCATAACCATGGGTATAAACTAAATGTTGATTTACCCATGTTTGTGCTTGATTGGGTAACATTTGAGCATCTAATTCTCTGGCAGCAATAATGACTTGTTTATTTTCTCCTTTAGAGTCACTATTCATGATATTGTAGCGATCGATATCCCCATCATAAAAGACATAATAAGGGCGAATTTGTTGTAATTCTTGGTTAGTTTTTAAGATTGGACGAGTATCCCAAAGACGAATATTATCGATGGTCAAATGATTTTTCTTAATATCTTTGGCAGTTAAGTTTCCTTCGGGATTGAAAGTTTTAAATTCTACTTTATCTAAATTAAATGCGGCTCTAGTTGCTTGAATGTTATGAATAATGTAAGGTTCTTCTAAAGCCAATTCATTAGGTTCAACAATGGTATTTTGAACGATAAAAGACGAGAGTAACCAAATTATATAGGCACCGAAATATAACAATAAAGGAAATATAGAAAAGGCTAAAAATCTAAGTTGATTTTTATAAAATTTGAGATTATTTCTTTTTCCTGAACCACTTATAAATTTGAGAAATAGCCATAAAGAGATTAACAAAGCAAAGATACTGGCGATTGTTTCTCTGGGTAAATTAATATTAATATCAACATAACCCGCACCATTAACCACTCCATGAGTTGATAACAATAATAAGTAGCGATTGAGCCAATGTATTCCTGCTAAAATAAACATTAAACCACTACCCAAAGCATATAAATGTCTTAATTGAGAACGATCGAAACCTCTGAATTTACCGTCGGAAATGCTATTATGAGCTAATAAATATTTTAAAGTGACGATCGCAATCGTCATAAATAATAAACTTTCTAACCAGAGACTGACAAGTTGTAAACAGGGAATTTTAAAGATATAAAAGCTTAAATCATGGTTAAAAATTGGTTCTTTTTCTTTAAAGGGAATACTATTGAAAAAATGTAAAAATCTCAACCAATATTGAGAAGAAATTAGAGAAATTAATGCCGTATAGTAAATAATAGTTATACTGATAAAAAATCTTGTTTTAAAAATTAAAAGAACGGTAAAAAAAACAATTCTTATTAATATTTGCCAGATAGATAATAAAGACATTGTTTCTACACTGGGCAAAAAATTGAATTGTAATGGCAGTGATGAAATAGGCTTTAAATTTGGTAAACCAATACCTTGATTTGATAACTTAATAAAAATTACCGTAAAATACAAAAAATTTGAACTAATAAGTGTTATAAAACCAATAATTATTAGTAATAAATAATTTAATTTTAACGAAGGAGACTCTGCTTGGATAGGTTTGCCTTGATCAATTAATAACTTTTGTTGGTAAATATGTTTATCCGTAATGACAGAATTAAACCAGATAAATAAACTCGAAATACTTAAAATTAATACACCTAAAAATATTTTTGCAACAGATTGAGTAAGAAAAACTGGCAAATACCCAACTTCTTTAAACCAAAGAATATTAGCAGTAATATTACTAATAAATATAATTGATATGCCAAGGCATAAAAAAAGAAGTAACGCAAGCAAAATGATATTTGATCGTATTTTCTGTTGACGGTTTGAAGGTTTTTTTTGAGATTGCATAATTAAATCAGAACATCAAAAATATAATTTAATAACTAAAAAGATTAATACCAATGAAGATTACTAGAATAATTTTATGAGAATGAATGAAAAAAAAGAATTGATATTCACTGGGAAAGATTTTTGGCAATATTGTGAAATTATTAGCACAGTGATAACACAAACAGGTAATTCTTATTCTCAAATAGTTGCAATTGCAAGAGGTGGATTTTATTTAGGAGATTATCTTTCTCGCCGATTAAAAATACCTTTATCTGTAATTGTAGCTCACAGTTATTCTATCAATAATCAGCAACAGGAATTATCCATGGGGAAATTATCCTATATCAAGCAACCACAAGAAAAAATTTTATTAGATACAGGGGCAACAATGAGCAACATCAAAAATCAATTACAAATTGATTGGAATGTGGAAATAGATACTGCTGTGATTTGGCAAAAATCTCAATGTCAATATCAGGCCACTTATTATTATTCAATTACTCCTGATGGCTATTGGATCATACAACCTTTTGAACTTTGACCTGCGACAATAGTGACAAGTTTGGATGCAGTAAATTTATCGTTTAGATTGCAGGGCAGAAGGTAGTCGTCCATCAAATTTGAAATGATCAATTATGATAGGTAGCAAGGGAAAAGGGAGAAAAGGAGCTGGGAGAGAAAGTGTTTTATTAGAATTTTGAAGCTGAAGGCCTATCTCTCAAAAAAAAATTCATGCTCTAGTAGTTGGGAATCGGGACAATAATATTTTCACCTTTTTTCCTATTGATAAAATCAGCAACCTCTAAATGCGTCTTTATTAACAAGTCTCCATCTTAAGCAAAAGTAGAACACAAAAAAGGAGTAATAATTGTTCAAACAACTAATTCTCTTCTATAAAATCTTCTACGATATTAACTGAACAACGATTTCGACCTTCTCTTTTCGCTTGATATAAATTCTGATCAGCAATTTTAATCAGTTGTTCTCTAGCAATATTCTCCCTGGGAATCATGGTAGCAATACCCATACTCAAAGTAATATGATCTTGTAACGGAGAACTTTGATGAGGGATTGCCATTTGATTAATTTGATGGAGAATTCTATTGGCAATCAAACTTGCTTGTGTACTATCAACATTAGGTAAAACAATTATAAATTCTTCTCCGCCATATCTGGCTACTAATTCTCCTGCACGCTTAATATTACTTTGTAACATATCTGCCACTGAACGAAGACAAATATCTCCCGCTGGATGGCCATAGGTATCATTATATTTTTTGAAATAGTCTATATCACATAAAATGATGGATATATAATTTTTCAGACGCCATGCTCGTCGCCATTCTTCTTGAAAAATAGTTTCAAACTGTCGACGATTTCCCAACTGTGTTAACTCATCTGTTATGGCCAACAAATTAAGAGCTTGAGTCCTTTTAGCGACTTTATTTTCTAATTCTTGATTAATCAAGCGAAATCTTGCCACCACCAGAACGAGTCCTGTAATTGCTAAAGTAAGAATAATAGCCAAAACAGTATAAATTATTTTAAATCCATTATTAGCAGTCAGCATGATTTCATCTAGAGGCTGATTAATTTCTATTACTCCTCTTACATCTCCCACCTGCCAATTTTTTTTAGGACTATTAGGGAGTTTGTTGTGACAATTTACACAGCTAGGCTCCATTAAAATTGCTTCTGTATATCTAAATGTCAATCTTCCTTGTATTATTTCTTTATCATAAAAAGATTTTTGAGGATATCTTTTCAAGTAGCTTAAAGCATCTGCTTCAAATTCATCTTTTACTCCTCCTGTTTTATGGCGATTAGGAAAAGGATAATCACTATAGAGGCGAAATAACATACCTTCTGTGCCTTTTGTCAGTTGTTCTCCTAATTCAATAGTATAAGTGGCAGGATTGGGAATACTTCCTTTTAGATCATGATAATCAGGAATTATTTTTACTTGTTCAATAGATTTTACTTTATTGACAACATTTCGGCTGTACATGACTCTCGCTTGATTAATAATTTTGACGGAGACACTGGCATAATGAATCGCTTGAGCATCAATTAAATTAGAAAATAAGATACGTGTTCCGAATAAAGCAGTTCCAAATCCGATACAAATTAATAACGTTAAGATCAAAATAACCCGCCCATAAAGTAGCCGAGATAAATTACGGTAAAAAAGAGTTGTTATAATCTTAATTCTTCGCATATAACTAATATGCCCAAATACATCGATGCTGTTGTCAAATAACCCCATCAAGTCGCTCAAATCAATATTTGGATATTCTCTTCACTTTTCTTGATTTTACAGCAACTCTAATATGCTTATCTCAAGATATTTTTACCCAAAAGATTAAGATCAACCATTCTCTTGGGTATCATAAAAATGACTAGATGATTAAATTACCTTAAGCCAAAGCAGGTTGAGGAATAGCTAAATTAGGATAAAGAGGAAAACGATCGCATAAAGCCTCTACTCTTTTTATACAATTAGCCTTAATTGCTTCATCTTCAGGATTTAAAAGACAATCGGCAATAATATTGGCAACCTCAGTAAACTCAGCTTCTTTTAACCCTCTAGTAGTTTCCGCTGGTGAACCCAAACGAATACCACTGGTAACAAAAGGAGATTGGGGATCAAAAGGTACAGTATTTTTATTGGCAGTGAGATGAATTTCACCGAGTAACTTATCAGCGACTTTACCAGTCATGCCAATGGAACGTAAATCTAATAAGTTGAGATGATTATCACTACCACCAGAAACTAACTTAAAGCCACGTTTAACTAATTGACTACCAAGGGCTTGGGAGTTGGCAATAACTTGAGCACAGTAGGTTTTAAATTCGGGCTTTAAAGCTTCACCAAAAGCAACAGCTTTACCCGCAATCACATGCTCTAAAGGGCCACCTTGACTACCAGGGAATACAGCTTTATTCAATTTTTTCCCTAATTCTGTGTCATTAGTCATAATTAAGCCACCACGAGGGCCTCTCAATGTTTTATGAGTAGTCGTGGTAACAACATGACAATGAGGTAAGGGGTTAGGATGCAGCTCTGCGGCAACTAAACCCGCAATGTGGGCAATATCAGCTAGTAAATATGCACCAATTTCATCAGCGATCGCTCTAAATTTATCAAATTCAATGACACGAGGATAAGCAGAGTAACCGCAGATGATCATTTTAGGACGTTCTTTTAAGGCTAATTCACGAATTTCGTCATAATTAAGGCGTTCAGTTTCCTTATTTACGCCATATTGACAAACTTCAAACCATTTACCAGAAACATTTACAGGAGAACCATGACTTAAATGTCCACCGTGGGATAAGTCCATACCCATGATTTTGTCACCAGGGTTTAACAGAGCTAGAAAAACGGCAAAATTGGCTTGAGCCCCTGAGTGGGGTTGTACATTAGCCATTTGGGCACCGAATAATTCTTTAACTCGATCGATCGCTAATTGTTCTACTTGATCAATAAAATGACAGCCACCATAGTAACGTTTGGCAGGTAGTCCTTCGGCATATTTATTAGTCAATACCGAACCTTGTGCTGCCATTACCGCAGGGGATGTAAAATTTTCACTGGCAATTAATTCTAAGTGACTTCTTTGTCGTTGTAATTCATGAGCAATAATTTGTGCTACGGCTGGATCTGCATCGACCAGAGATTCTAAGTTACTTTGACTCACTTTAATTTATTTTTTAATATATAGATACCCTATCTATGATAATAGAGAATTGAGAATTAAGAATTGAGAATTGAGAATGAACAATTGCAGACATTTTCTAGATTAATTTTGATATGGCGATCCCAATTTCTGAGAAATTAAATAATATTTTAATTGAGCATAAGTACTTTCAATACTTACTCTTAAGTTCTGAGTTGAAAATTTTGCGTCAATTACATTGCATCATCATCATCAACAGATTCTCTTACTGAACCATTGTATTCAATTTCGAGCGCAAAATTATCAGGATTGATATTGACAATACTTTCATAAATATATTCAGAAGTATTAGGTAATTTTCCTAAAAAAGTGAATGTTACTGTACCATCTTCATTGATAACATAAGGGCTATCAAATGCAGGGCCATGCATAGAAGGTTCAGCACGATATTTTTGTAATCCTCCATTGGCTTCTTCTGCTGTTTGACGAGCGTAGTTTTTTAATCTATTTAATTTAAACGAATTAATTGTGAAAGAGGAAATATTACTTTGAGTTAAGACAAAATTGTCTTGAGACATTACTGGAGTGGCAATGTTAACTCCGATGACAGTGGTAATAACAAAAGGTAAATTGACATCCTCCCAGCGTCGGAGACGCTGGGAGGATGTCAATCCGATTAATGGTTTACCTGATGGCTTACAAGAAGCCGTCACTTCAGCTTATCTTTGTATGAGAGCGATCGATGAAGTAGAAGATCATCCTAATATTGATAATAAGCTCAAAAAGGAAATATTGACTGTAATGAGTTGCTCTTTACAGGCAACTACAAGCAATACAACCAAACAAGAATTAACCGCAAATATAGAGTCATATAAGGATGTTTTACCAGAAGTTAGCTATCACCTTGCTGATTGGGCATTATTAGCACCTCCTAGCATTGCTGGACGTATTTGGGATGCCACTGCTTCAATGGCAGATAGAATGGCATACTGGAGTCAAAGAAATTGGCAGATTGATACCAAAGCAGAACTAGATCAATATACCTTTAGTGTTGCTGGTGCAGTTGGTTTATTACTCTCAGATTTATGGGGTTGGCATGATAATACTCAAACAAATCGAGAGCAAGCAATTGGTTTTGGAAGAGGTTTACAAGCAGTAAATATTTTGCGTAATCATCAAGAAGATAAACTCAGAGGAGTTAGTTTTTTTCCTGATAATTGGGAATTAGAAGAGATGTTCGATTATGCCCGTTATAATCTCAATCTCGCTGATTGTTATACTAAATCTTTGCCTAAAGGCTCTGTTTTAAACTTTTGTCAAATTCCTTTAACTCTTGCTCATGCAACTTTACAAGTGATGAAGTTAGGCAAACCTAAACTAACTCGTAATCAAGTTATGGATTTATTGGCCAAAATACCAAGCTAGTACATCGCACCGTAAATACTTGAGATTATAATTGAGCAAGAAAATAGTAAATTGTTTAATAGAGAAATATGCCCAGAACAGCTAAAGCAATTCAGCTTTTGCCAAAAGAACAAGAACTTCTCGCTCAATTATGTCGCAGTCGAGAAATAAACCACAGCTTAGTTTTGAGAAGTAAAATTATACTCAAAGCATCCGAAGGATTAGACAACAAAACCATTAGTCAAAATTTAAGGTTATCGCCAGAAACTATTGCTAAATGGAGACAAAGATGGCTCGAGAATTATTCCCAGTTGCAAAGATTTATAACTGAACCTCACAAATGGAAAGAAATAGTCAAAAAAATCTTGGCAGATAGACCTCGAAGTGGAAGTCCAGGAAAGTTTGAAGCCGAGCAAATATGCCAAATAATCCCATTAGCATGCCAAACTCCGGCTGAATATTTAAGTCATTGGACCAGAAAAGAACTTGTCCGAGAAACAATTAAGCGAGGTATTGCTGAGAATATTTCTGCAACTACCATTGGTCGTTTTTTAAAATCGGGGAGAATTAAAGCCTCATCGAAGTAAATATTGGTTAAACCATGAAGTAGAAGATGAGAAATTATTTAGAGAACAAGTCAGGAGAATTTGTAAGTTATATCATCAAGCACAAGAGCTAGAGGAAAAAGGAGTTCATTTAGTTAGTATTGATGAGAAAACAGGTATTCAAGCATTAGAAAGAATTCATCAAACCCACATTCCGCAGTAAGAGAAATAATTGTTATTATCAAATTTTCAAAAATA
>JAALKG010000163.1 GCA_011088145.1 Cyanobacteria bacterium MH1_Bin12
CACGTCTCACTAATTTCCCTATTCCCCCTTTTCGAGGGTTTATACAAAAAAACCCTTTTTATGCAGGTGCTATTTTAATTACTCCTGATGGTTATCCTTTAGGAACATTATGTGCTATTGATTCTCGTCCTAAACACCTCAGTCAGGAGCAACTGGATGCATTAAGAATTTTAGCCAAACAAGTAGTCGCCCAACTAGAGCTAAGACTAGCATACAAAAAATTACAGCAATCTTCTGAAGAATTAGCAGAATTAAATAATAGTAAAGATAAATTTTTTTCAATTATTTCCCATGATTTAAAATCTCCTTTCAATGGTATTTTAACCCTTACTGAAATTCTCAAGTCTGATGTTGAAAATATGGATAGAGAACAAATTGCTGATTTAGCGGGATTAATTTATGATTCTTCTAATATAGCTTTCAAATTAGTTAATAATCTTCTGGAATGGTCGATGCTAGAAACGGGTAAAATGAAAACTAAACCAGAAAATATTGATTTAAATATTTTTATTAATAATTGCATTTTAGTAATAAAAGACCTAGCTAAAAATAAAAATATCTCTCTTAATTTGAGTGGTATAGGCAAAAATTTAATAGTTTGGTGCGATCGCAATATGTTGTCTTCTAGTCTACAGAATCTTTTGATTAATGCTATTAAATTCACTCCCCAAGAAGGAGAAATTATAGTAAAAACCTTTGAATTAGATAATATGATTCAAATTGATATTATCGATAATGGTGTGGGGATGACACAACAACAGTTAGATAAGTTATTTCATATCAACACCATTGAAAGTAATGAAGGTACAGCAGGAGAAATGGGTACAGGATTAGGTTTAATTTTATGTAAAGAATTTATCGAGAAAAATGATGGTCAAATATGGGTAAAATCAACTATTGATCAGGGTACAACCTTTAGTTTTACAATTCCCATTGCTGTTGTTTAATAATAATTTTACCTGCTCCCATCCAGAAGCTCATAAAACACAACTAAAGACCTGAAAATATTAGCCTTAATCCCTGTAATATAAATAAACATCCAAAATAAAATGTGATCGTTATCATCACAAGCATCATCAAGATTCCCAACCAGTAGCCCAGAGGCTCTTGTTTTCGATAGATTTTATAACCTCGCTTGCCATAAATTATTCCTGTACGAAGTATTTGAAGGAGAAACCTCAGTACCAGAATATCAATAATTATTATCCAAACTCCAAAAACTAATAAAATAATCATTGCTAACTACTGAAATTTAATGTCAAGCACTTTGTTGTGCATAGAGATTTTTATTATATAGCTCAATTAATGGCAAAAACTTTTCCCCATTTTGTTTTCATCAATGATTTTATCTAGAACTGAGGTATTTTGAGAGCAAAAATCAACGATTGTCAACAATATTATTTGATTTATAAAAACTTAACAGTTAAATGCTTTGCAATATACTTTCAACTATTCCAAGTGTTTGTGCCTGATTTCAAAGTATGATGTACCTGATTTGCTTCTTAAAGGAAAGTCCAGAAGCTCATAAAACACAGAACATGAGAAAATGAAAATAACATCAGTTAGAACAAGAAAATGACAGAAAATATCAAGAGTCAAGTTGTAACTCAAGGAGTTCAACGATCGCCCAATCGTGCTATGCTCAGAGCAGTAGGGTTTCAAGATGAAGATTTTTCCAAACCGATAGTTGGACTTGCTAACGGTTACAGCACCATTACTCCCTGCAATATGGGCTTGAACGAATTAGCTCTCAAAGCCGACGATAGTTTACGTCAAGCAGGGGCTATGCCTCAAATGTTCGGAACTATAACCATTAGTGATGGTATCTCCATGGGTACCGAAGGGATGAAATACTCCTTGGTTTCCAGAGAAGTAATTGCCGATTCCATCGAAACTGCTTGTACAGGACAAAGTATGGATGGTGTTCTGGCTATTGGTGGTTGCGATAAAAATATGCCGGGGGCAATGATTGCCATCGCAAGAATGGATATTCCTGCTATCTTTGTCTATGGTGGCACAATCAAACCTGGACATCATAACGGAGAAGATTTAACCGTTGTTAGTGCTTTTGAAGCAGTGGGACAATATAGTGCGGGTAAAATTGATAAACAAGAGCTAGATGCGATCGAGCAAAAAGCTTGTCCTGGTGCAGGTTCATGTGGTGGTATGTTCACTGCAAATACCATGTCATCTGCTTTTGAAGCAATGGGCATGAGCCTCCCTTATTCTTCCACAATGGCAGCAGAAGATCAAGAAAAAATTGATAGTACCGAACAATCTGCCACCGTCTTGGTTGAAGCTATCCGTAAACAAATTCTTCCTAGTCAAATTCTTACCCGTAAAGCTTTTGAAAATGCCCTCGCTGTCATTATGGCTGTGGGTGGCTCTACCAATTCTGTATTGCATTTGTTAGCTATTAGCAATACCATGGGAGTTGATTTAACCATTGATGACATTGAAGTAATGCGTCAGAAAGTACCCGTCATCTGCGATTTAAAACCATCAGGACGTTACGTAACTGTTAATTTGCATAAAGCAGGTGGTATTCCTCAAGTAATGAAAATGCTCTTGGTGAATGGCTTATTACATGGTGATGCTTTAACCATTACAGGAAAGACTGTTGCAACAGTTTTAGCTGATATCCCTGAAAATCCTTCTACTAATCAAGATGTTATTCGCCAATGGGATAATCCTCTATACAAAAAAGGACATTTAGCGATTCTTAAGGGTAACTTAGCGTTTGAAGGTTCGGTTGCCAAAATTAGTGGAGTGAAAACCCCTAAAATCACAGGTCCCGCAAGAGTCTTTGAATCAGAGGAAGAATGTCTAGATGCAATCTTAGACGGCAAAATCAACGCAGGAGACATCATTATCGTTCGTTATGAAGGGCCTGTTGGAGGGCCTGGTATGCGAGAAATGTTAGCTCCCACTTCTGCCATTATTGGTGCTGGTTTGGGAGATAAAGTTGGCTTAATTACTGATGGTCGTTTCTCTGGTGGTACTTATGGTTTGGTTGTGGGACACGTTGCCCCTGAAGCTGCTGTTGGTGGTAATATTGCTTTAGTTGAAGAAAGTGATAGTGTGACGATCGATGCGGAAGAGAAACTATTACAATTAAATATATCAGAGGAAGAATTCGCTAAACGCCGTGAGCAATGGCAACCACCTCAACCTCGTTATCGTAGAGGAATTTTAGGTAAATATGCTAAGTTAGTCTCTTCTAGTAGTTTAGGTGCAGTGACAGATTTGGATTTATTTTAAATTATTTTTTGTCAGCGACAAATTTATCACCACAGTAATTTTATTTGGTAATTTTTGGGCAAATGTATTTAAAAGTTTGTTTGCCCATTTTTGTCAAATTTTTTCTTCAGTATAGACATTAAAAAAAACTATCTCCTTGAAGGGGACTTTCTTTAATTTTGGTTGATTTAGACTTAATATTTTCAGCCTTATTCATCAATAGCCAATAAAATGCGGCAAAAACAGTCACAGCAATCATGCCAAAAACTAAGGAACCTTCCCCTTCGTGCATATAATCAAAAGCTTTTATATTTCCACGTGAGACTAAAATAACCATTAAACCAACTCTAAGTGAATTTACAAAAAAAGCTAAAAATACAGCAAAAATAACTATTGAGAAACTATAGCTTTTGCGAAGGGGAAACATCGATATAGCTAAAACACCCATTGCCAGCATATAACAAATTAAATCTACTCCCGCACAAGCAGTATTTACTTCCACACTTCCAGAAGGTAAATGAATATAAACTCCATCCAAAAGTACAGGAATCCAATATATGATAGTAAAAAGGCAGAAGTGGCGGCAGTGAAAGGAGAAATCTGGATAATATTATTATCTATTAAAGAAACGAAAATAAAAGATGGGATACCTAAAAAGAAAAGTAAAATTAATTCGGTACGAAATTGTTTAATCCCAGCAAACCCAGAAGCTATTAGGCTACAACCGATTCCCACAAAAAATGGTGATATTCTTTGAACATCAGCGTGTTTAGTACTGGTTACAATAGTGCTTTGAGATAAAACGAATACTAGCAAGATTCCTCCTAAAATACAAGGCAATAAATTACTTTCTAAGACCAAAGTTTTTCTTTTATCCCAAATCATCGAACCAATTGCGATACAAAATAACGTACTCAAACCCAACTGAGCTTCATCTCCCGATTTCCAGAGAAGCGTTAGATTAATAATTACAAAAATAGAAGTAATTATTAGAAGTATTATAGGTGAAATTTTTAATTCTCCTAATAAATAAGATTTTTTTGCTTTCATGAATAATCAGTACTAATAAATTAATAATCTCAATATATCTAATGTGAATTAAAAACGACCCTTATTTTACGAGAATTCAGAGATTATAAAAAATTTTTAATCCTCAATAATTAACCAAATTATAAAGCTTTTGAGAATTAATACACATTAGAGGATCTCAATCTAGATTCTAGCTCGAACTGTAATTAATCGGAATTAATTAAAGAGTAATAGCCCATTGTTCAATATCTCTTCCATTTTTATTTTTTGATAGTTTCTCTATATATTTCTAATATCTTATCTACTTTTTTATCCCAGTCATATAATTCTAATACTTTTTTATAGCCTGCATTCCCCATCGACGTTCTTAAATCCGGATTTTTGGCTAGCTTTTCCATCGCCAGTGAAAGATTTTCAATAAAAGATTCTTCAGAGTAAGGATTAATAAGAATCCCACAAGAATCATCTAGATAATCGACAGGACCTCCCCAATTAGTGGCAATAACTGGAAGTTTCATTGCCATTGCCTCTAAAATAACGGCACCACCACATTCATATAAACTAGTAGTGCGAACTGTAAATATTTGGGATAATAATGACAACTAATTTAATCATATAATGATGACGAAAAAATATGGCGCGACCAAAAAAGATAATTATTTTGACAGACAAGCAAAAAGAATTACTAGAAAGGGTTGCTCGCAGTCGTGAAACAGAGCTTCGACAATGCGTTGTTCAAGATTTTGTTCGAGTGAAGCTAAATGTTCTGCGAT
>JAALKG010000164.1 GCA_011088145.1 Cyanobacteria bacterium MH1_Bin12
GCAATCTGCTATCCTACCCCAAAATGGGAGCCAATTTTTATGAGAAAGCCTTGCTATATATAATGAATTAAATATCAATATGATTAATTGAATATCAAAACGTAAATGTATTGAATTCACTTGTTCATGCTCTTTAGAACATTTATATTACACAAAAGGAAAATAGACAGTTCCACTCACATTGAAAATAATTGAGTAAGCCGTGATTTTGACAGTTGTGTTATGTTTTGCACTTCCTCTACTAAATTCAGCTTACCCAAAATTGATGTATATTTAATCAATAATTAAACTATTGCAACATTTATTTGCTTCTTGTAATATCAATTACAATAGAACCCGTAAAATCAGGAATTGGTGGGGCTGGTTTGCATAGTCTGACTCTCACCTGAGAAATAGCATTAATGGTTAATATTTGTTGAGCAATAACTTCTGCTAATTTTTCGACTAAAGTAAATTTACCAGTTTTGATAATATGTTTAACAATTTCAATAGTTTGACGATAATCGACTGTATCTTCTAAATTATCACTATTAGCGGATGTCTGTAAATCTAACCAGAAAGTTAAATCCACTTGAAACCATTGCCCCAAAATTCTTTCTTCGGCTAAGAATCCTGTATAACCATAACTACGAATACCATTAACTTCGATCGCATCCATTCGTATTTTATCTCCTTTACTTTAAAATCATCTTTGATTAAGATTACCTTAAATGTCTGCTGAATGCCTCCGTTCAATTTTTCGACAAAACCTAATTTAAAATTAACAAAGAATCAAGGCACACCAACAAAAAAATCGATCGTAAGGAGTCCAAACACATACGAAAATTTATGATATGTAGCAGAAAACGAGTTGATTAGGACAAATCTCTGAAAGTCTGACCTATTGCATCTGCTAAATTCTCGAAGTTACCGATAATGCTTAAATGATTTGGGTGCATCCCAGATTATTCCTTCGTCAGGATAGGTTTCATTGGTAAGTAATTCTCAATTCTCAATTCAAACACGATTTTTATCCCTCAAAACCAAATTGTTGGACTACTACTAATTATTCAAAAATTGTGGGTAATAACCGAATCTCTGATATTACATTTGTGCTTTACAATACTTTGCAATAGTCAATTATCAGAAAAAAGAAAATATTATGACTGCTAAAGTAGAAATATACACATGGAGTACTTGCCCCTTCTGTATTCGTGCTAAAGCATTATTAAATAGAAAGCAAGTAGACTTTATCGAATATTGCATTGATGGTGATCAAAATGCTAGAGAAGATATGGCCGATAGAGCAAATGGAAATAGGAGTCTACCACAAATTTTCATTGACGATCGACATATTGGTGGTTGTGATGAAATTCACGCATTAGATCGTCAGGGAAAAATAGACCCTCTTTTATAAGTCAACTAATCATTACTGTTCATTTATCATGGAGGGAAACCTAACAATTATGAAATTTGCTTTTATTATAGATCCCATCGCTAAATTAGATCCTACCCACGATAGTACTGTTGCCATGATGGAAGCAGCACAAATTTTAGGTCATCAAGTATATATAACTTTCCTCGATGGATTGAGTATCATCAAGGGTAAAGCTTATGCTCATTTACAACCAATCACCTTAACCCCAGTAGAATTAATAGATGAACATTGGCATAGCGAAAGTAATTGGTACAAGCTGGGAGAATCAGTCTTTTTACCTCTAGAATCTTGTCAAGCTGTTTTTATGCGTAAAGATCCCCCTATGGATACTAGCTATCTCTACGCTACTTATATTCTTGACTTAATTGATCCTCAAAAAACGCAAGTTTTTAATTCTCCTCATGGTATTCGTGCTGCGAATGAGAAGATGTATGCCTTACAATTCCCTTCTTTAATACCTGAAACTATTGTTACTCAAAGTAAATCCGTAATTGCTGAATTTTTAGAACAGAAAAAAGCTCTAATTATTAAACCCCTTGGTGGTAAAGCAGGAGAAGGGATTTTATTTTTACAAGAAGGCGATCGCAATTTTAATTCCTTAATTGAAATTAGTACTCAACAAGGGAAAGAACCGATCATGGTACAAGAATATTTGCCCTCAGCCAAAGAAGGAGATAAACGAATTATCCTCTTAGATGGTAAACCCGTCGGTGCTGTCAATCGTATTCCCACAGGAAAAGAATTTCGAGGTAATATGGCAGTCGGTGGTAGAGTTGCTAAGACCCAAATAACAACTCAAGAATTAAAAATCTGCGAAACTATTACTCCCAAATTAAAAAAAGATGGACTTATTTTTGTTGGTATAGATGTTATTGGTGGTTATTTAACCGAAATCAATGTCACTAGTCCCACAGGAATCAGAGAAATAGATATATTTAATCAAGTCAATTTAGGTCAAGAAACAATTAAACATATTGAATCCCTTGTACTCTAAACATTAAGAAATGCAAAAATGTAATTATCTAGAAAATTCAGGTATGGGAAATCGAGAGAGAAGAAAAAAATTGAGAGTTTTTATTCTTTGGTTTTTGTTTGATGAAACACCAGAGAATTAAGCATCTTAGTCGATTCTAAATTTATTTTAAATATTTTTTTAGAGAATAATTTTGTTTTTTGTCCCTATTTTGTTTAAAATTTTTTAATATTAGTATACAAATCTTAATATAAGCCGAGAGATAAAAAATGTCTACAATTACTTTCATCAATGAAAACGAAGAGGTTTTTGCTACTGAAGGAGCAAACTTAAGAGAAAAAGCCATAGAAAATTCTGTTGATATTTATAAGTTTCGAGGGAAGTTAATCAACTGTGGTGGTTACGGACAATGTGCTACTTGTCTTGTTGAAATTACTCAGGGATTAGAAAACTTATCTCCAAAAACAGACTTTGAAAATAAAAGATTACGTAAGAAGCCAGAAAATTACCGTTTAGCTTGTCAGACTCTTGTTAATGGATCAATTACAGTTAAAACTAAGCCAAAATGATTCCTTAAATATCAATTCATATAAATAAGGATTATTCGGGGAAATGGGAAAAGTCAATTTTTCATTCATCCCCATTATTTTCGATCGATTTTAGTTTCAAAACAATAATTTGTCAGTTGAATTTTTACCTTTGATGACATTCTGAGACAATATAATAAATAGTCCATCCTAAAAATGATATTTTATGGAGGTATCTATTTTTTTGCTTGAACAACAAAAAGAACACAAAATAAATGGTAGAAACTATCCCTACAACCGTCGAAATTACCGAAGCTTTATCAATCCCCAAGGATTTAGAATTTGATTTACCTAACCCTGAAGATGAGAAATTAGGAGAAGATGAGTTTTTATATCAAATAGATCATGTTTGGAAAGTATGCGATCGCTTTGATTTACAAACAGATATTTGGCGAGGTAGAATCTTAAGAGCAGTTAGAGAGCGTGAAAAACATGGTGGAGAAGGAAGAGGCACAGGTTTTCTAAATTGGTTCAAACATCGAGAGATCACCAAAAGCCAAGCTTATGCCCTCATACAAGTTGCCAATAGTGCTGACACCTTACTCGCTGAAGGAAATTTAGATCCAGAAGCCATTAATAATTTCAGTAAACGTGCCTTTGTGGAAACAGCCAAAGCTGAACCCGAAATTCAACAAATAGTTAGTGAAGCTGCTCAAAAAGGCGATCGCATAACTCGTAGAGAAGTCAAACAATTGACCGATGAATATACAGCGATGAACTCTGATTTATTACCAGACAATATTAAAGAAAAAGCTGTAGATGGCTCATTACCTCCTCGTCATCTTGCTCCTTTAGTCAAAGAATTAGAAAAATTGCCCGAACAACAACTTGACGAAATCAAAAAAGAAATAGAAGAAAATCCTGATATTGATACAGTCAAAGAAATGACTTCTACCGCCAAAAGTCTAGCTAAATACCTTGATTCTGCCGCTCAGGTAGAAACCCTAAGAGAATCCGTTGTAGATGTTGAACAAGCACTTCAAGAAGCTTTAAGACTAGATTGTTTAAGTATTACCGCAGATTTAGTTAAACAAGCAACTAATCTTGAGCAAAGCGTCGCCAAACTATATACTCTTTGGAAAAAACTTGGTAGTATCGCCGATCGTCTTTATGTCGAAACTGGAGCAAGTACCCCTAATTTGCGATCGCTTTTAAGCTGTTTAGAAAAACTGACTAGTGAAGTAGTTGAAATACCTCTAGATGACGGTGGTGATAAAATAGTACGTTTAAGAATTATGAGCGAAGAATTATAAAATTATTTCTAGACAAAAAAAAGAGTCGTAATTGACTCTTTCCTTTTTTTCTTTTTTTTTAATACCCCCAAGGGAATTCGAATCCCTGTTGCCTGGATGAAAACCAGGTGTCCTAGGCCTCTAGACGATGGGGGCTAGAACTTGAGTGCTTATTGAGTTTTTAGCAACTTCATTTAACGCACATTTATTAATATAACGAAGATAATTTAATCTGTCAACCTTAAAAACATTTTTGCAAAATTTTTTTCTTAAATCACGGCTGTAGAGTTGCCGTAGTGGGACACAGAAAAAAATCTGTGTCACCAATAATTATTCATTTTTAATATGCTCTCAAACACAACAGTTATATTTTTTATTCATCAATACCGAAATATGACTAGTATGCCAGAGCTTCCAAAGTTGAACGTAAATATTGTTTAACTTCCTCTTCAACTGTTGTATTGAGTTGATTTTCTTTCTGCCAATTTTTAAAGCCTGAGCTTTTGGATATTGCTTGTTGCAAGCTTTGCCAAATTGCTTGATCGCCAACGATGATGTTGTTCGACATAGTAGGTGAAGCCATAATTATTATTTAAGAATTTAGTGATGAGTTTTTTAAGTGATGTTAACTAGGATAACTTAATTATAACGATAATGAATGTAATATTAAATACATAGTTATTTGATTTAATTGACATCCTCCCAGCGTCGGAGACGCGGGATTCCTAAGAAATCTAGAGGT
>JAALKG010000165.1 GCA_011088145.1 Cyanobacteria bacterium MH1_Bin12
TATCCTCTTTTTTACCATCCATCCAATATCTCAAACAAGAGTTACGAATAAAAAAATTAAAAAAGCTAATCGCACCACCAAAACCAGCAAAGTAAGTACCAATAGCAAAACCTGCCATATCCGAAGGCATCACTGTCAAAACGAAAGGAATCATCGTATTTAAGATAGTGGCAAAGCTAAAACCAATAATTAACAAAATAATAATGATAATACCTACAGGGACAGATTGAGCAATTAAACTTAAACCTATACCTGTCATAATTAAGGCAATAATCATGATTTCAATGTAACCCAACTTAGAGGCTAATTTCCCTGCGGGTAAAGCTGTAAAGGCTAATAATAAGCTAAATACTAACATCCCCTGAGGAATGGATTCTTTGCCAAAATAAGCGGTAAATATTTGAGGCAGAATCGTGAATAAAGATCTAAGTCCCAAACCGATCGCGATCGCAGTAGTAAATACTGTTATGATTTTAGAAACAGAAACAGCAGAAAATGATTCAGTTCGTGGTTGAGGAGTAAAAACAGGTAATATTTTTCGTAAATAAGTAGCCGCTATTAGTAAAGAAAATGAACCAATAGCAAAGGTAAACAATGAACCTAAGCTCAAAATAAAACCATAAACACTAAAACGTAAAGAACTAACTAATTGCTGAACAAAAGTAAGTAAACTAACTGCCATGGGAAGTTGTGGCTGAGGAGAAACCTGAGTCAGTAGTGCTAAGACTGGACTGCGAAATATTGCCATCGCTGATGCCCAAATCACCGCCAAAACAGGTAATAACCAAGGCCAAGGAGTATCGGGAGAAAGAAAGAAGGTAATGATGGGCAATGCGAGAAAAAAACTTGAAGCTAAGACAACTCCCAATGTAATATAAGGAAAACGATTACCTATGCTTATATTTTGACGATCAGAAATAAATCCAAAGGTAGGTTCGATCACCATTTCCAATAAATGTTCGATAATCAAGATATTCCCTGCTAATTGTTTAGCAAAACCCAACTCTTGTAATAATTGTGGTAAATATAAAGCATAAATTACCCAAGTTAAAGTCATTGCCCCTTGCACAGCCACAATACCTGACAATTTCGTCCATTGCACATTATCTTGTTGCGTCATATCCCACCACTTAAAATCAAAAAGTAATTAATAAATTGGTTAAATATTTTTCCCTGTCAATATTAGTATAAATTTTTATTACTATTAATTGACAAAGCTACCTTTTTTCTAGTTATGTTTTAGCGATCGCTTTTGTATATAGTTGTCTGATCCTTTTAAGTATTTGTTTAACAAAAGACTTACCATCGTCAGATTCAGGCTCAAAATCCTGTAAGCGACTGAGTAATTTCGCCTCTTGAATATCAATGTCTCCATCACTATAAACCAAAGCACTAATGCCATCTAGTAAATTTTCGTAGTCGTTAGTAGTGGGATTTTCACCCAAATAATCTTGTAACCATTGATAACATTCTTGAGCATTAACTGGCTTAATTTCTGATAACAAAGACTTAATTTCAGAATCATTTTCCAACTGATTTTCGGTCGCCTTTTGTTTCAAATATTCTCTTTCTTCTGGCTGAATAATACCATCAATCCAAGCTGCACCAACGAGAATCTTCATTAATTGTTTAGTTTTATCCTGCTTTGACATGATCAATTTCCTCTAACTAACTTCGCCATAAAAAATCCATCCATCTGTTCTGCTGGTGGAAATATTTTTATCATCCCCCTTGATGTTATCGACAAATTATCATCTAATTCATTACTTTTTATATCTAAATGCCATTGAGGATGATTAACTAAAAATTGTTCAACAACATTTTCGTTTTCTGCGGGGTTCAAAGTACAAGTAGAATAAACTAACACTCCACCTTCTTTTACCCATTGAGCAGTATTGTTCAACATTTTACTTTGAAGTTGAATTAACTGATCAATTTGTTCTGGTTTTTTGTGCCAACGAAGATCCGGATTTTTGTGTAATGTCCCCAATCCAGAACAAGGTACATCAACCAAAACTCGATCTGCTATACCTTGCCAAATATCTGATTCACTACTATCAGCTTCACATATTTCGATCGAGTTGATTTTTAAACGATTAATATTTTCCGTAATTTTTTTCAATCTGGAAGCATAACTATCTAAAGCAATAATTCGACCTGTATCCTTCACTAACTCAGCCAGATGAGTAGTTTTCCCTCCGGGTGCAGCACAAGCATCAATAATAGTTTCGTCGGGTTGAGGATCAAGTAAATGAGTAACTAATTGAGCGCTACCATCTTGAATTGTAAATAAACCTTCTTCAAATTCTGGTAAATGGGCAAGATTACCTGATGACTGGTTTACTCTTAATCCTTGGGGAATAAATGGTAAAGTTTGAGCTTGGATTCCTACTTTTAATAAACGTTGTTGTAATTCTTCTGGGGTAGTTTGTAAAGTATTAACTCTTAAATCTAAATAAGGAGATTGATTAAACCATTTCAAAAGTTCTTCTGTTTGTGACAATTGAAACTGCTGTTCAAATATAGAAATTATCCAATCAGGAAAACTATGTTTGACTCCCAAACAAGGTATTTTGTCATTAGGTAAGATTAAACAATCATTTTCCTCTGATTTGCGTAAATACGATCGCAAAATACCATTAACAACTCCTGAAATTTTGGTCATTCCATTTCTTTTAGCTAATTCCACACTAGTATTAACCGCAGCAGAAACGGGAATTTTGTCTAAATACCGAAGTTGATATAAACCTAGTTGAAGGATAATACGTAACTTCAATGGTTGTTGAGAAGCTTTTTTGGTGGCTAACTGATTGATAAGACTATCAAGAGTTCTTTTTCTTCTGACTACACCATAAACCAATTCTGAAACTAAATGACGATCTATGGCAGAGATATTTTCAGAAGCAGAAGGGATGACAAATATTTTTTGTAGGGCAATATCTGTATACGCCTTTTTTTGATAAATATTTTGTAGTGCCTCAAAAGCTAATTGACGTGAGATATTTGACATTAGGGATTAAGTGTTAGGTATTAGGTATTAGGGACAAAAAACTCTTAACTGTTAACTTTTAAGAATTGCCACAACAAGTATCGATACCTAAACTTTTTAAAATTAAGTCACTAACAGCATTTGCGATCGCAAATTCACTATAAAAACTTTTCTGAAAATCAAAAGACTGCATCTCAGTGACGATGGCAATAACTAAACAGCCCAAATCATTTTCCCCTTCCATACGATGACGCATAAAAATCTGAGCGGCTCTTTGGGCAATGGTTTGATTGATCAACTCAGGGATAAATTCATTATCCAACCATTCATGCAAACTAGCCTGTAACCATGCTTTCTCTTGTTCAGGATTTTCAACAGATGGTAAAACAATTGGTGGAATAGGTTGAGACATGATTAAGTATAATTATAAGGTATTGGTTAATAGAAATTATATTTGCTGATAGGATTTATGATCGATGTTCCCTCTATTATTCAGGGATATGCCCATGGTAACTTTTTAATGGCTGGTGATGATAATCATTTAGGTTGGTATTCCAGTAACCAAAGAACTTTAATCCCCTTAGACCAAAGGTTTCGCTATCCAAAATCTCTCAAACGAATCTTAAATCAAAATCGTTTTTCTGTTGCCATTAACAAAGATTTTATCGCAGTATGCGAAGGTTGTGCAAATCGTGATAGTACTTGGATTTCTGAGGAATTAATTGAAATTTATATCGAACTAAATAAAGCAGGTTGGGCTTATAGTTTTGAGACATGGCAAGATGGTAAATTAGCTGGAGGTATTTTGGGTTTAGTCATTCGTGGTGCATTTATTGGCGAATCAATGTTTTACAATATTTCTGAAGGCTCTAAAGTTGCCATGGTAAAATTAGTAGAACATTTGAGAAAGCAAAACTTTGTCTTGTTTGATGCTCAAATGCAAAACCCGCACTTAGAAAGATTTGGTAGCCATATAATAAGTAATAAATCTTATATAGAACTACTATCTCAGGCTCTTGAATCCACTTGCCATTTTGTTTGCGAAACGTGAATCATCAATTTCTGAGATCTTTTGTTAAATAAATATTCAAAATGAATAAATAAGATCTCTAGTTTAAGATATTAAGGTTATTTCTCAATTGTGATAACCTGAAAACTAGAGATTAATTTGTCAGTAAACACTACCGCTCTAAAATCAATGACTTCAAACGACAGTACCTCTAATCCGATACCATTTAAAGAGTTTACAGCTCTTAAACAAACAGGTTTTTTGAAAATCTCAAACAACCTCGCTTTAGTGGTGAATTATTGTTGAGAGGTCCCCAAAAAACGCAATGGGTATTTTATCTCTATTTAGGTAGATTAGTTTACGCCACAGGTGGTCATCACCCCGTTAGAAGATGGCGAAGAAATTTAGTGGCTCATTTATCTCATTTACCCTCTCATATCACAGCCATTCAAACAGATATTGATAGTTTAGAACTAAATGGCAATCATAGTTTTTGGGAATATGAATTGTTATGTCTTTGGGTAGAACAACAAAAAGTTTCCTTAGAACAAGCTTCTAAAATAATTCGTAATACCATTGTGGAGGTTCTTTTTGATGTGACTCAAGTAATGCAAGTTACTTGTCAATTGAAACCCAATAAAAATTTACCTTTTTCTACTCGCTTAGTATTAATGGATGCAGAACAAGTCATCAGTGAAGCTCAAAAATTGTGGCAATCTTGGCAAAGTGCTAAAATTGCTGATCGCTCTCCTGATATGGCTCCCATTATTACTCAACCTCAAGAATTACAGCAACAAACTAATCCCAAACTTTATCACACCCTCAGTCAACTATTAGATGGACAACAAACTCTCAGAGATTTATCTGTGAGGATGAAAAAGGATGTTGTGATTGGAACT
>JAALKG010000166.1 GCA_011088145.1 Cyanobacteria bacterium MH1_Bin12
CCAGCTTTCTCCAACCCTTAGGCAATTCCTGAACCTTAGGGAAAAAAAATAAAAGCCTTTTAAAAACCTAAATTCACTAGAGAAATAGCTTTTTAACAAAGCGTTCGCGATACTATTAATTTCAGGATTAATGGCAATTTTAGATAAGGTAATTGCCTTTATATTCAATTAACAATTAATGACGAATCAATGTTTGGTCTTGAAAAATATCTCTGATGCGATATATAGGACGTTTTTGAGATTCGTGATAGGTACGCATTAATAACTCTCCTAACAAGCCAAAAGAAAATAACTGTACCCCCGTGAGGATTAATAAAGCACATAATATTAATAGAGGTCGATCGCCAATACTTTGTCCTAAACCTAACTTCAGAAAAGTAAGATAAATTCCCATCAAAAACCCTAACATTGTCACAATTAGACCAAAAAACCCAAAGACGTGCATAGGACGAGTAAGAAACTTTTTCATAAAGAAAATAGTTAACAAATCCATGATTACTCTAAATGTACGTCCCAAACCATATTTGCTTTGACCAAAACGTCGAGCATGATGATTAACAGGAATTTCAGTTATTTTCGCTCCTTCAATGTAAGCCAAGGCTGGCAAAAAACGATGTAATTCACCATACAAATTCATATCATCAATTAATTCTGCACGATAGGCTTTCAAAGAGCAACCATAGTCATGTAATTTCACTCCCGTAATTTTACCAATTAACCAATTAGCAATTTTAGATGGTAACAAACGAGTGATGGCATCATCCTGTCGATTTTTTCGCCAACCACTGACTAAGTCATAGCCCTGCTCTAGTTTTTCTAATAACAATGGTATATCAGCAGGGTCATTTTGTAAATCACCGTCAAGGGTAATAATGATTTTTCCTTGGGATTCGGTAAAGCCTGCGGCCATTGCCGGAGTTTGCCCATAGTTGCGACGGAGAATGATTGCTTTTAATGACGATCGAGTTTGGGTTTCTTTTTTGAGTACATCTGTAGAGCCATCGATCGAACCATCATCAACACAAATTATTTCATAAGTAAGACCAGTTTGTTCAGCACTATTGGAGATGGCATCTAATAAATAAGGGATACTTTCAGCTTCATTATATATAGGTACGACGATGGATAAATCAAGAGTTTTCATCATATTCAATAGTTAATGAAGGTTATTTAGAGTATTTAATTGTTGCATAAATTAAAAAGATAATACCAATATTAATGCAAACATCCGCAATGTTAAAAATAGGAAAATTAATCAACCGAAAATCAAGGAAATCTACGACGTAACCAAAAATAAAGCGATCGATTCCATTACCAAAAGCACCAGCTAAAACAAAACCATAAGCGAGTTGTTCAACAGTAGATAATTTTTCAGTAAAAGCATAAATAACTAAAGCTAAACTAACTCCCAAAGATACCCATCGCAACCAAAAAGCACCTCCTTGAAAAAAACTAAAAGCACCCCCTGTATTTTCGGCATAGGTAAAATGAAAAACTCCTTCCCATAAAGGAATAGTGTCACCAATCTGGGTAAAGTTGTTAGCCGCCAGATATTTAGTAACTTGATCTAAAATAAGGGCAATAATGGTCACCCACCAAAAATAAGGATTTTTTCCCATAGTTATTAATTATTAACTGATGTTACGCACAAGGATTAAAAATTAGAATCCTATTTATTCCTATTGGACAATAATCATATTATCATTCCATTCTCCATCAGCCTTTGCTTACCACTTCATGATCGCTGAAAGTGGCACCAAACAATTGACAATTAATGGTCGATGGCTCTTTTCTTTGCCTATGGAGCTTTAATCTTAGCTATTTGTACCTCATTTACACGGGAATGCTATAAATTATTCCTCATTTCTATGATTGAGGAACTACTCGTCTCCAATTTTCAGAGGCAGTCATCTTCAAATGATCTAGAAAACATCAGATTATATGATAATAGAAAATTACTTTGATTTTGTATATAACAAATATTATGGCATCAACCAACCGAGGACATTTACTAACCGAACAGATTAACAGTGCTAGTGCTAATTTAGATCAACTTTCCCCTCTCGAAATAGTTGATTTATTTAATCAAGAAGATCATAAAACTATAGATGCGATCGCATCAGCCAGAAAAGAAATCGCTCAAACCATTGAAGCTACAGCCAAAGGAATCAAACAAGGAGGTAGATTATTTTACGTGGGAGCAGGAACAAGTGGGCGTTTAGGAGTCCTTGACGCAGCAGAATGTCCCCCCACCTTCTGTAGTCCTCCAGAGATGGTACAAGGGATTTTAGCAGGGGGAGCATCCGCTTTAGTAAAGAGTTCAGAAGCTCTGGAAGATTTACCCGAAGATGGTGCTAAAGCAATGGTAGATAATAATGTCAATCAATTTGATGTAGTAGTTGGGATTACAGCGGGAGGGACAACTCCTTATGTACATGGTGCATTGAAACAAGCCAAAAAATTGGGAGCGACGACAGTTGCCATGAGTTGTTTACCAGCACAGCAAGTACCCATGCCCGCAGATATCGATATTCGTTTATTGACAGGTGCAGAGATTTTAGCAGGTTCAACTCGTCTTAAAGCAGGAACAGTAACCAAAATGGCATTAAATATTATTTCGACAGGGGCGATGGTGCAACTAGGAAAAGTTTATGGTAATCGTATGATAGATGTCTCCGTTACTAACAGTAAATTAGAAGATCGTGCTTTGAGAATTATCAGCGACCTAACACAGTTAGACAGAGAAAAAGCATCTGCTCTGTTATCCGCTAGTGGATCTAAGGTAAAATTAGCATTATTAATGCATTGGACTAATAAAACGAAAGCCGAAGCCGAAAAACTCTTAACTGAAAAAGATGGAGATTTACGTAATGCTTTAGAACAATAGTCACTAAACTGTATTTTTATTCCATTAAGTCTTCTAAGCTTAAGTTGAAGCTAATTGTCAATTTTCCATTGTCAATTATTTACTGCCATCATATAAATTTATAACTAAGATGTTAAATATATCAAATAGTTTCGCCATCATAGCCATAACTGCGATCGCAGTTTTAACAGTGGTTTGGGGCTATAATCGAGCTAAACCTTATGGTGAAATAGGTATTTTAGCTTGGTTACAATCACTGACATTAACGGCACCTTGGTTAGTATTTTTTGCCCTTTTAGTCATGGGTATTTATATTAATCTTATTGGTGTCATTTTTCTTTTGCTTATATCAGCCACTTTTTATATTTATTTAGGGAATCTAATTAGGCAAAAGGCTCAAAATAAAATAGATTCTCAAAATATTAATGACATAATCAAGAGTGATTTAGAAATTAAAAAAGAAGAAGATAATCAAGAGGAAGAAAATAGCAATTCATTAGATTCTCCCTCTTCAGATAGTGAAACTGAGATTTCTAAGGATAAAGTCTTTTCTGTCACCATTGGCAAATTACCTCAAGATTTCATCACTATCCCAGAAGAGGATGTTAAAGAAATTAAAACTATTTTTGGTATTGATACTTTTTTTGCCATTGAAACGATTCCTTATCAAGAAGGTGTTATCTTTAAAGGAAATTTACGAGGAGAAGCAGATTATACTCATCAACATTTGACAGAAAGATTGACCGCTAAGTTGGATGATAAATATCGTTTATTTTTAGTCGAAACCCCCGAAGAAAAACCTGTGGTTATTATTTTACCAAGTAAAAATGATCCTCAAGACCTTACCTTGGTGCAGAAAAATTTAGCTCTGGTTTTATTTCTATCTACTATTTTTACTAGCATGGAAGCGATCGCTTTACTGTTAGGATTTGATTTAGTAGATGAATGGAATCGTTATCCAGAAGTCTTACCTTTCACCATTGGTTTATGGATTATTTTAATTGCTCATGAAATAGGACATCAAGTAGCAGGTGCAAAAAATAACGTCAAAGTAAGTTTACCCTTCTTCCTTCCTTCCATCCAAATTGCCAGTTTCGGTGCAATTACCCGTTTTGCATCACTTATTCCTAACCGTAGTGTCTTATTTGATATTTCCTTTGCAGGGCCCGCCGCAGGTTTTATTTCCTCATTCGTTATTTTATTTTTGGGCTTAAATCTTTCCACTAGTGCCACAGGGTTAGAAATTCCCACTAACTTTTTTCAAGGCTCAATTTTAGTCGGTCTATTGGCTAAATTATTTTTGCAATCTAATCTTGAATCTCAACTTGTTTCTATCCATCCATTCGCCATTTTAGGTTGGTTAGGTTTGGTCATTACCGCCATTAATTTGTTACCCGCAGGACAACTAGACGGGGGGAGAATTGTTCAAGCTATTTTTGGTCGCAAAACTTGTCGTCGCACCACCATTGCTACTTTAATTGTTTTGGGTTTAGTTAGCTTATTTAACCCCATGAATTCTCTAACTTTTTACTGGGCTATAGTTATTTTATTTTTACAAAGAGATTTGGAGCGTCCTAGCTTAAACGAATTAACTGAACCGAATGATACTCGTGCAGGTTTAGGATTATTGCTTATTTTCCTTGCTTTACTAACTATTATTCCCATAACACCTAGTCTTGCTGCAAATTTAGGTATTGGTATTAGTTTATAATTTGTTATTAATAAATATTTCTGACAAAATATACAAAAATTATTTAACTGATGTTACGCAGTAAACTTTTTCGATCGTTAATATATTTAGGGCTTGGGCGAAAAAATCAAAAATAGCTGGTAAGGATAATTGACAATTGATAATGCGAATGTGGGGTTATTTTTGGTATTTTTTGAGGTGAATTTTAGTTGTTAGGCATTTTTCATAAGGGGTTTGGACTTGGGTAGGGGGAGGGAAGATATAAAAATA
>JAALKG010000167.1 GCA_011088145.1 Cyanobacteria bacterium MH1_Bin12
GGTATTCATTTAGCAGCGATCGTCATTTGGCTTAATTGATGACACGCCCTAGGTTTTTGACCGATAATTCGATCAAAGTTAATTTAAAAAAGGCTTACTACCATTGTGATTAATTACTTTGACGATTATTAACTTGTAAAGGTTATAAAATCACACAAAAAGTATGCGAACTATTGATAACTATGTAAATTTACAAAAAAGGTAATTTAAATTATGGCTTTTATTCCTGGAGATGGAACGAACAATGTTTGATCAGGGATACCTGGTGAGGAAGATATAATCATTGGTTTCGCAGGAGATGACGAAATCACTGGCTTGGACGAAAGTGACACTCTTATCGGTGACAGTATTGAGAGCACAGGCACCATTACTGGAACTCTAACGATAGAAGGAGGAGATGATGAACTCACTGGTGATGATATTAAAGGAAATAATAACGGTGATCTGATCATCGGAAGTGGAGGACTATATGGAGTCTTCGATGGCATAGAATTTGGAGATGGTGATAGTATTGTAAATGGTGACCGATTATCCATAAATAGTCGTGGTGATAGCCTAATTGGAGATGGTATTCGCGTTGATAGTGTTGTTGTTAATGACAGTGCCACAGTACATATCACTGGCGGTGATGATAATCTCAGTGGAGATGGTATCAAAGGCAATAATGGTGATGATTCAATCATCGGAAGTCAACAGGTGTATGGTGATATCACTGGCGATGATGGTGATTTAATTAACCAGGATGGTGACACTTTATTTGCAAACAGTTCTGGCAATGTTCTGATTGGAGATGATATTTACGTCGATAGCCTTGCCGTCAATGATAGTGCAGTAGTTAATATCACTGGTGGTAATGACGAACTTATTGGTAATGATCTTCAAGGTAACAGAGGTGATGATTTAATTATCTCAAGTGACTCCCTAATTGTCGGTTCTTTAGATGTTGACAGTCTTTCTATAAACAGTCGTGGCGATAGTCTGATTGGAGATGATATTTACGTCGATAGTATTCAGCTATCTGATAGTGCCACAGTTAATATTCTCGGTGGAGATGATAACCTTATTGGTGATGGTCTGACAGGAGAAAAAGACGATGACGTATTAATCGGTGATGATGATTTCCTTGTTGGAGATGATATTCGTGTTGATAGCATTGTTCTTGGTGACACCATGCCTCCTCCAATAACTAGTGATGTAAATGCAATAATTGGTGATAGTGTCTCACTTAGTATCATTGGTGGTGATGATGAGCTGATCGGTGATGGTATTTCAGGTGGAAACAACAATGACAGTATCATGGGTGGTAACGATCGACTAATTGGTGATGACATTAGTTTCGGAAGAATATCTAACATTCATGGTATAACTTTCGATAGCACTATCATCGGAGGTAATGACATACTCATCGGTGATGGTCTAGATGGTGGCAACGGTAACGATTCGATCGCTGGTGGTGATGATTCTCTCTCGGGTAATGGAGGAGATGATAAATTGATCGGTGATGGGATTCAAGGTGGACCTCGTAATGATTCTATCCGTGGAGGGAATGATTCCCTCTGGGGTGGTGATGGTAATGATACTTTGATCGGTGATGGTATCGAAACAGGACCAGGCCGAGGTAATGATGATATCTACCTTGGTAATGATTCCTTATCTGGTGGTGACGGTAACGATATTCTCATTGGAGAAGGTGTTGTCGTTGGTCCAGGTAATCATGATATTGTGGGAGGACAAGATACCCTCCTTGGTGGTTCTGGAGAAGATCTGTTCGTCTTAGGTGATGCGGATAATATTTACTATCTAGATAATGGTAGTATTTCCTTTGCCGATATTTTAGACTTTGAGGTTGGTATAGATACCATTCAACTTCAAGGTAGCAGTGGTGATTATACTCTTGATAATTTAGATACAGATATTCTCTTGGGAGGCGATCTGATCGCAAGTTTCAATACTGCTATTAATCTAACTACTGATGTTAATTATGTCTAAGTAATTTGACTTTTTAAATTCTTTTAAGGATTTTTTGAAGGGAGGCAAGATGCTTCCCTTTTTTTTTTCAGAAAAATGTCTGAACTTAAACTGAAAAAAAGTAGGCTTATGATAATTTTCTTGTATTTGAAAAGATAAAATATTGATAGCATTTATTCAATCGTAATGAGTCAACGATTATTGAGAATGCTCAAATGTAAAAAATTAATTATAAGTTCTTTTGTCTTGACATTAGCTGGTTAAGATAGAGAACACGAAGACGTTGGATCAGTTTTTTGCAAACTTTTAGAATTAATAGTTTAAATATATCTTTGTTGAAGAACATCTACAAAGTAAAGAATTATCTAGATATTATAAAAATAGCTTGAGGAATAAAAATGAATTTGGATGCAAACTTGGATACGATCGATAAATTTTTATTGTATTTGAAAAATAAGAATATCAAGTTATGGCTTGAAGATGATAATCTCAAGTATCATGGTCCCCAAAAAATTATCACTCCCCAAATACTTTCTCAACTAAAAGAACGCCGATTAGAAATTATCGAATTTTTGCAAAAGCATAAAGCTGATTCCTCTAGCTTAAGTATTATTTATCCCAGAAAAAAACAAGATTGCTATGATCTTTCTTTTGGGCAACAGAGACTTTGGTTTATGTCTGAGCTTGAGCCTGACAGTCCTGTATATCATATAACTTGGTCGGTAAAACTTACGGGTCAACTCGATTTAGATGCTTTACAAAAAACCCTAAATGCGATCGTCACAAGACATGAAGCCCTCAGAACAATTTTTACCTTAATTGATAGTAAACCTGTTCAAATTATTACCGAAAATGATCAGGTACAAATACCTTTAATCGATTTAACAGACATCCCTTCAGATATACAAGAAGATGAAGTTCAAAATCGTTTACAAGAAGAATCTCGCCGTCCATTTAACCTTTCTTCTGATTTAATGATCAGAGCAACCTTGTTTAAACTTCAAGAACAAGAGTTTGTGCTTCTATTTGTTTTGCATCATATTGCGACGGATGGATGGTCTATGGGAATATTCTTTAGGGAATTTGCCATTCTCTACAATGCTTTTTGTCAAGGTAAACCTTCACCTTTGCGAGAATTGCCCATTCAATATGCTGATTTTGCCCTTTGGCAAAAAGATCAATGGACAAAGGGACAAGTCATGGCCAAACAATTTGTCTATTGGAAAAAACAGCTAAGAAATTCACCGCCTATCCTTCCTCTACCAGTGGATAAGCCTCGTCCAGAAGCTCAAACATTCAAGGGTTCTAAATATTCATTTGAAATACCTCAAGATCTAACTCAAAAGCTTAAAAGTATTTGCCAGCAAGAAAAAGTAAGCTTATATATGATTTTATTAGGGATTTTCCAAACACTTTTATTCCGCTATACAGGACAAAAAGATATTATTGTTGGTACTCCCATTGCTAATCGTCGGAAAGTAGAAATTGAAAAATTAATTGGTTTTTTTGTCAATACCCTGATTCTTCGTACTCGTTTCGATCGCAATCCCACATTTCGAGAACTATTACGGCAAGTAAGAAGTGTAACGTTAGATGCTTATAACAACCAAGATTTACCTTTAGAAAAATTAGTTGAAAGTCTGCAACCAGAAAGATATAGAAGTGCTTCAGCATTGTTTCAGGTGATGTTCGTCTTACAAAATGCACCCAAAGAAGAGTTTAAATTACCCAACTTAAATATTAAACGATTAAACATCAAAAATCCCACAGCTAAATTTGACCTAATTTTATTTATGTGGGAAAATCCTTCAGGATTAAAATCCTGTTTTGAATATAATACCGACTTATTTGAGGAAGCGACCATTGAGAGGTTAGCAAATCATTTCCAAACCATTGTCAGAGAAATTACCACCAACTTAAATCAGTCTGTTCAAGAACTTCCTTTACTCAATGGAGAAGAACAGAAGCAGTTACTTATAGAATGGAATGATACTCAGACTGATTACTCAAGAAATTCTTCCCTTCAGGAATTATTCGAAATGCAAGTAGCACAAACCCCTGATGCCGTGGCAGTAATTTGTGAACAAGAACAATTAACCTATGAACAGTTAAATCAAAAAGCAAATCAACTGGCCAATTATCTTCGAGAAATAGGAATACAAATTGAAGCCCCTATCGGTATCTATTTAGAACGTTCATTAGATGCGAACGTCGGTATTTTAGGAATTCTCAAAGTAGGTGCGGCTTACGTTCCTCTATCAGCCTCCTATCCACAGGAGCGATTAAATTTCATTGTCGAGGACAGTGAAGTCTCAATAATTTTAACCCAAGAAAAATTAAGAGAAACATTTTCTACTGACTCAAGTTCCACCAAAATAATCTGTCTGGACAGCCAATGGGATGCAATTAGCCAGCACAGTCAAGACAATCCCAAAAGTAGAGTCACAGCACATAATTTGGCTTATGTAATATACACATCAGGTTCTACAGGCACACCAAAAGGAGTCAATGTTCTTCAGCGAGGAGTTGCTCGTTTAGTTAAAGACTCTAAATATGCCAACTTTAATGCCGAACAAGTATTTTTACAACTTGCACCTATTTCCTTTGATGCTTCAACCTTAGAAATTTGGGCTCCCTTACTCAACGGTGGCAAACTAATAATTTGTCCTGTAGAAAAACCATCTTTAGAAGAATTAGGGCAAATTCTGAACCAAAATAAAATCACTACCCTTTGGCTTACAAGTGCCTTTTTTAATGTGGTTAGACATCTCCAAAATATAATAATTTCAAAAATTTAGTATAATAAATGAAATA
>JAALKG010000168.1 GCA_011088145.1 Cyanobacteria bacterium MH1_Bin12
TTTTCCCAACCATTCCCCCCCCCCCCCCCTATTAGTGAACCCCAGCCTTCAGGTATCATAGGAGAGTCGCACCCCGTAAAGATCAGTATAATTAAAAGGTGAATTAATGACATAACGATATAAATTAGCATCACCCCTCTCAAATCCTATGGTATCCTCACTCACAAAACGTCCTACCGTGCTGTCATAATACCTCGATCGATAATAATATAATCCTGTTTCCTCATCAAACTCCCTTCCCGTATAACCAAACCTGAAATCAACAGAAGAATCGGTTTCACTAGTTATCTCACCGAAGGAATTGTAAGTAATCTCATTGATAACATTACCATCGTTATCCAACACATAACGAATCGAATCTTGATTATCAGCTAAAGCCCAATGAATGCTACCATCGCCATTTTCTTGAGCGATAACTTGGCAACTCCTACACTATGTAAGAATCTCTCGATCAAATTACCCTGCCCGTCAAATATCAGTGCGATCGATTTCCTTCAATTGAGAAGCCTCATCATAAGCAAAATCAACCCGTTTATCACTAACATTAAGTCCAGACTGAGTAAGACTTACAACTTGATCGAGTTCATCATAAGTATAACTTTCCACTCACGAAACAATGCCATCAATAGTGTCAGTAGTGGATAACATATTACCAACACCATCGTAAGTATAATCAAAGACGACATTGGGAACACCTGCTGTACCCAAATTATTTATGGAAGTAGGAAGATTTCGATCACGAAGTGCCACTCTTAGTGATCGTCATAGGTATACCCATAACTAGAATCTTCATCAGAGACAGATAAAAGGCGTGATGCTTCATCATAAACGTAATTTATGACATTGTAGTCATTTATCCAGTCCTCCTCTACAAGGCGATTTAAAGTATAAATTAATAGTAAGTTAAGTTATTTTTTTACTCTAATGTTTTTTTGTTGCTCCAAACAAATTCATCTTTTTTGTTAATATAACCATCAAAATAATCTCGTTTAATACCAAACCATCGAAAATTCTCTACTATTTGTTGAACTCTTGCTATTCCTCCCTCAAAATCACCACATTTTAGTTCAAATTTTGCAGGTATTACTATTACACCATTTGTGTCAATATAGCCACATTTATTTTCACTTTTTATCACAGCCAATCCTTCTGAAAAAGGAAATGCTCTATATTTTTTTTGAGGAATTGAAATTACAATTTTTCCAGTTTGATCAATAAAATTATGGTCATAAAAGCCATTTACTATTAATGCGAGTCCCTCAGAAAAAGGATAAGCATAGTCAAATTTAAAAGGAATAACTGATTCTCCTTTTCTATTAATATAACCCCATTTCCCATTTATTTTTACTGCGGCAACATCTTCTGAAAATCCTTTTTCCAAATCACTAACATCATCAAATTTAGGAGAAATAATTACTATTCCTTTTTTATCAATAAAGCCCCACTTATTTTTAATTTTAATAGCAGCAATACCTTTATGAAAATTTTCAATTTTTTCATAATTTTTGGGCAAAGTAATAACGATTTTTCCTTTCTTATCAATATAGCCAAATTTGTCTTTCAGTCTAATGGCGGCTAATTCTTCATGAAAACTTTCAGCATCATCAAATTTCGGTTCTATGACCATTTTACCACTTTTATCAATGTATCCATATTTGGAATCAACTTTTATTAATGCCAAATCGTTAGAAAATTTACGCGTATAATGTTGACAACGTAATTGAATCGAGAATCGTCCTGTTTCATCAATATACCCACATTTATCGTTAATTTGTGCTTCTGCTAATCCTTCTGAAAAATGCGAAACACTATCAAAAGTAGCAGGAATAATAATTTTGCCCTCTTGATCAATATATCCATACTTTATTTCATTATTGACCGTAATAAGATAGGGGAATAATTTTGATGAATTATAAATTTGAGTTTCCGAGTTCTGATTTTGATTTAAAGATTCATTAGAAAAATAATCTTGTTTTGTACAAGAAAACAAAACAAAAATACAGGTAATTATTAAAAATAAACAAAAAGTTTTTTTCATGATTAATATAAAAAATATACTATTCAACTATTAAAATTCCATACCTTTTAATTTTTTGACTTTTTCCAAATAAATTTCGCAACCAAGATAACCTTCCCACTTGACTTGTTACTATTTGTTCATAATCTGTATTCCTAATAATGTTTTTAATCATTTTCCAATCTTCTGAATTCTCTTCAGGTACTGTGACACATCCATTTGAACGACTACCTGGATGAAGTCTAAATCCATCACGTCCATATAAATCATCATCTCTGTCATTAATAGGTTGAGAATCAACTCTATCTAAACGAAACCACCCAGGATGTAGCGGATCATCAAGAATGTCATAAGTTCCCTGAGGAATTGGTCCTACCTCTTTCAAGTGTTCTAATTCAGGTTTATTTCTTGCATCTCCATTGCCAGAAAATAGATTTTTAATAATAACAGGGGGATTATTTTGATTTAAATCAACTATCATTAACACTTGTGTTTTTCGATTATATGTTGCTACGACTAGAAGTCCAAAAGGATCGACATTACTAACAGGATTATTATCAACATAACCATAGAGATTATAAGTACCACTATCAAATGATATAGGATCGATCGATATAAACCTTCCAGTGTCCCCATTATAATATCTTGCTCGGTAGTAATAGAGGTCAATTTCCTCATCCCACTCACGTCCAGTAAAACGATAACGACTATCTACAGTAGAATCAGTTTCAGATATCACATTACCGTAAGAATCATAAGTCAGATGATTAACAACAGTACCGCTATTATCAACCAAATCACTAATTGAACCCAAGTGATCCGTTAACAACCAAGTCACATTACCATCACGATCGTCTTGTGCTAAAACTTGATCAACTTGATTCCCATGAAGATAACGCATATCTAACTCCACACCGCCACCATCATCAACAAAATCAAGAATCACATCATCTCTGTCATAAACAAAATAAATACCAACTCCATCGACAACCTTCGATAAACGTCGTCCCATCATATCGTAACTAAACTCTACAGTTTGTAATACATTATTATCACTACTATCAAAGTCAGTTATACCTACTAGTCGATTCAGATAATCCCATTCAAACAACCTTACCTCAGCAGTAGCGATCGTTGTCTGAGAAATCAGATTACCCTCATTATCGTAATCGTAGTTATAAACACCATCAGAAAGTAACTTATTATTGATTCCTGTTATATAGCCATCGATCGTCCGATTACCATTATCATCATAGGAATAAGTCTCATTCTCATTATCAACATCACTATGGGTCGCATCTAATAATTGATTACGGGTATCATAGCCAAAGTCATTGGTACCATCAACATCGATAATTTTAGTAATACGACTACCAGCATCGTAGGTTAAATCATAGAAAGCAATAGCACGATTGTTGTAAACCAACTCAGTGAGACGATTAGCACCATCATATTCATAACTACTACTAACAACTAAATCAGTACCAGTTAAATCACTAAAACGATCGATCTGGGTATACTGACTAATATCGTTATAATCAAAGTTAACTCGTTTGTCTTCAACCCCATTGCCTGATTGAATTAGGGAAACAAGACTTTTGGTATGGAAATAGTTTTTACCAATTTTATTTCAAAAAATACAAGATACTTAAACCACCAATTGACATAAACAATGTACGCTCAAAAAAAATAAGAACATCTAAAATAAAATCTTTGAAATTAAACCTATCGAATTGATCTGGAGGAAAAGACATGATAAAAAATATTACATTAGGAATTGACAATATTGATAAAACTTCCCAAAATGATAATTCAACGCGAAACAAGTGACGAATAAAAATAGTAATTGCACCAAAAGAAAAAAAGTAAATAGACACTATTAGAAAATAAATTACGTAAAATCGGATATATTTGATAGTTAGATTTTCTTATAATTCAGATGATAAATATTTGAATAAATCAGAAAATAGTATGGTTATAGGAAATGAAAACATGAACTTACAATATTTGGATAGGAAAAAAAATAAAGTTAAGCCTGAAATAATATCTAACAGTAGTGATGTAATCATATTTTTTAAATATCAAGAAGTAATTTGATTGCGGTCGAAATACCTAAATCACTAAGAAGTCCGTCGTGTGAAACACCTTTTGCGGCTCTTACATCAACGAAAGGCCATAAAGCATCAGCGATATCTCGAGGATCTGTCGAAAATAAATTATTACTGCCAAAATCAGTAGTTGTGGCAATAGTGGAAGGAGGTTTAAACACTCCAATGGGATCTAATCTGGCAATATGTATTTCAGCCGGCAAATTAAGTAATTTAATCGCAGGTAAAACTTTTTCTAATACTCTGTTACCATCCGAATGAGCAACAATATTTATTGGTTCGCAATCATTCAAGCCTCCGCCCAATAATAAAAAAGCTTCCATTATTGTAATTGCATTAATAGCTCTTTTATTACCATTCAAGTCATTGCTAGGTTTAGTTCCAGGAGGATTCGGTATTGGAATAACGGGATACTGGGCACCAACAAGAAGAGAAAAGGGTAAAGTTCCAAATTCTCCAAATCCTCCTGGAAGAATAAATGTAACTAATCCACTGGGATCTTTAGCATTGATAGGATTATTACCGACATATCCATTTGACATCCTCCCAGCGTCGGAGACGCGGGATTCCTAAGAAATCTAGAGGTT
>JAALKG010000017.1:0-18660 GCA_011088145.1 Cyanobacteria bacterium MH1_Bin12
TAGGGGTATATTCTATCTTGTTTTAAGTTCTAATTGATGACACGCCCTAGAACTAATCGAAAAACTAGGTTACACAATTAACACTGTCGCCGATGACGGACAAAACTTTGGTCTTGAAGTTAGTCATCCTGATAATAGACAAATTATATTCGTTGGTGACTTAGTCGATCGAGGTCCTAAATCACCTCAAGTTTTAAAACTAGTCATGAGTATGGTTCGTAATCAGACAGCCTACTGCGTTACAGGCAATCACGAACATAAATTACAGAAAAAACTTAACGGTAAAAATGTCAAACTAGCTTACGGATTGGCAGAAACCATGGAACAGTTAGATCAAGAATCACCCGAATTCGTCAACGAAGTTAAAGACTTTTTATATAGCCTTATTAGTCATTATGTTTTTGATGATGGTAAATTAGTTGTCGCCCACGCAGGAATCAAAGAACAAATGCAGGGTAGAGGCTCAGGAGTTGTTCGTGCTTTTTGTATGTATGGAGAAACTACAGGAGAAACAGATGAGTTTGGTTTTCCTATTCGTTATAATTGGGCTTCTGAATATCGAGGTCAGGCAAAAATAGTTTATGGACATACTCCTGTAGTTCATGCCCAATGGTTAAATCGCACTATCGATATTGATACTGGTTGTGTATTTGGTGGTAAGTTAACTGCTTTAAGATATCCTGAAGAGCAGTTAGTCTCCGTAGAAGCCAAACAAGTTTATTACGAATCTGTTCGTCCTTTACAAGACAATATCAATGATAATTTAACTCCTCAGCAAAAGTATGATGATTTACTCAACATAGAAGATGTTATCGGTAAGCGTATTATCCAAACTAGACTAAGAAATAATATTACCATTCGAGAAGAAAATTCGATCGCTGCTTTGGAGGTAATGAGTCGTTTTGCCATTAATCCCAAATGGTTGATTTATCTACCACCAACTATGTCTCCTTCTGCTACTAGCGAATTACCGAATTTCCTCGAACATCCTGATGAAGCGATTAATTATTACCAAAAAAGAGGAGTGGAGAAACTTATTTGTGAAGAAAAACACATGGGTTCACGGGTTGTCTTAGTTGTTTGCAAGGACGAGCAGACGGCTTTAAGACGTTTTGGTGTTGCCGATGAAGGAGTCGGTGTTTGTTATACCCGAAGTGGTAGAAACTTTTTTAATGATGCTGATTTGGAAAAAACTTTTTTAGCAAGGGTTGCTAATGCTTTGGATCAGTCCAATTTCTGGCAAGAATTTACTACTGATTGGGTTTGTCTGGATGCAGAATTGATGCCTTGGTCAGCAAAAGCTCAATCGCTCTTAAAAGAGCAGTACGCATCGGTTGGGGCTGCTGCCACTAATTCTTTAACTGAGGTGGAATTGGTATTACAACAGGCTATTGACAGAGGAATTGAAGGGGCGAGGGATTCATTATCTAAGTTTAGTTATAAACGAGAAGCGATCGCTAAATATAAGGAATCTTACCGTAATTATTGTTGGAATGTCTGTTCTGTAGACGATTACAAATTAGCACCTTTCCACATTTTGGCAACCGAAGGTTCTGCACATATAGACAAAACTCACCAATGGCATATGGAAAATATTCGTCAGATATGTCAAGGTGATACGACTATTTTGCAAGAAACTGCTTATAAAGTGGTGGATACCAATGATGAGCAAACTATTGAGGCGGTGATTCAATGGTGGTTAGAGATGACCGAAAGTGGTGGTGAAGGAATGGTGGTTAAGCCTGAAAATTTCATTTGTTATGGCAAAAAAGGTGTGTTGCAACCTGCTTTAAAATGTCGTGGCAGTGAATATTTAAGAATTATTTATGGTGCTGAATATGATATGCCTGAAAATTTAATTAGGCTGAAAAAAAGAGGTTTATCGAGAAAGCGATCGCTTGCGGTGAGAGAGTTTGCCCTTGGTTTGGAAGGTTTAGAGCGATTTGTCAACAAAGAGGTATTGAGAAGGGTGCATGAATGTGTGTTTGGGGTGTTGTCTTTGGAAAGTGAAGATGTGGATCCTCGATTGTCAAATATTATTGATTAATCAATTACCATTTTCATTTAACCCTTGTCCACATAAAGATTGTACATAATTATGGGATTTACAAGATTAATATTTCGATAAGGAATAATAGAGATTGTAGAAATAAAAATATTATTTTTAATCTTTATCTGTAATCTAAAATGAAACCCAATTTACATGAGACGTTTATGAAAAATAAAGCTATGTAATTATTATTGCTTAAATAAGTCTTAGATTAAAAGGATAATGATACATTTGTCCTTCCTTAGCTTTGATTGTGGCGAAAATCACAACGGCTAATTGAAAAATAGCGATCGCAATCAGCAGAAGAACTAATATCAAAAAACCCACACCTGTTAGCATAGCAATTAATATTGCGAATGGATTTCCATCTGTGATTCCCAATGCCAAGAAAATAATTATGCCAATAAATGACAAGCGATCGCCCAATTTCGTTCTTGTATTTTATCCATAATGATTTTTTTCACTCAAGTAGATCTCTATGCTAAGCCAGAAACTTTAATAGAATAATATTTTGTTAATAATTCTCAAAATACTTTTTAAAATCAACAATTAACAATTAACTATCAGATGAAAAATCCCCCTATTTTTAGCATCAAGGGGGAATAAAGATAAATGTTTAATTATGCTTTTGGAAATAGTTCTAAATTAACCAACAACACTAAAAGCAATCACAAAAGCTAAAACGGCACCAAAAACAATTAGAGCATAGAATTGAGCTCGACCATTTTCTAGATACTTCAGGCCTTCGCCACTAATAATTGTGACTAAACCAGTTAAATTAACTGCACCGTCAACCACTTTGTAATCAACTTCCATGATGCCACGGGCAATACGACGACAACCTCGAACGAATACTTTGTCATAAATATCATCAAAGTACCATTTATTTAAGGACAAATTATATAAGTCTGGGTATTTAGATGCGATCGCACTGGGGTCAATTTTATGTTGTAAGTACATCAAAGAAGCCAGAGTAATGCCAATTAAAGCGATACCAACAGAAGTCCCCCCCATAACTAAAAACTCATTCCATTCAAAATGCTCACCTGCTTCGAGTATTTCTTCTAAAGATTCAGTGGCAGGATGAATAAAGGCTTCAAATCTATTTTGCCAAGGTACACCAATTAAACCAATAAAGATAGATGGTACTGCTAATGCCATTAAAGGAAAAGTCATAGTCAAAGGAGATTCATGAGGTTTATCGCCATGATGTCCATGATCATCCATTTCGACACCTGCTTCAGCTAATAATTTTTCTTGAATATGATGATCTTTGCCACGGAAACCGCCTTCAAAGGTCATAAAATACATTCTAAACATATAAAAAGCCGTTAAACCAGCAGTTAACCAACCCACTAACCATAAGGCAGGATTAGCCTGAAAAGCAAGTCCTAAGATTTCATCTTTTGACCAAAATCCCGCAAAAGGAGGAATACCGCAAATAGCTAATGTACCAATGAGAAAACAACTTGAAGTTATGGGCATATACTTACGTAAGTTACCCATCAAACGCATATCCTGAGCTAAGATTGGTTCATGTCCAACGACTTCTTCCATACCATGAATGACCGAACCAGAACACAAGAATAACATTGCTTTGAAATAAGCGTGAGTCATTAAGTGGAATAAACCAGCACTATAAGCACCGATTCCCATTGCCATAACCATGTATCCTAATTGAGAAATGGTCGAATAAGCTAGACCTTTTTTGATGTCATTTTGTGTCAGGGCAATACTGGCACCAAGAAGGGCAGTAAAGCAACCTGTCCATGCAATGACAGTCATCACTTCAGGAATTGGCTCGAAAACAGGATACATCCGAGCAATTAAAAATACACCTGCGGCAACCATAGTCGCTGCGTGGATTAATGCCGAAATTGGGGTAGGCCCTTCCATGGCATCTGGTAACCAAACATGGAGAGGGAATTGAGCTGATTTAGCTACTGGACCTAAAAACACAAGAACTGCGAATAATATTGCTAACCATGCTCCTATTTGACCTGAAGCAACGAGATCTTGAAGACGCTCGCCCATTACGTCAAAGTCAAAACTATTAGTCGCCCAAAATAAACCGAGCATTCCTAATAATAACCCAAAGTCTCCCACACGGTTGGTAACAAAAGCCTTTTGACAAGCATCTGCAGCTGGTTTGCGATCGTACCAAAAGCCGATGAGCAGGTAAGAACACATCCCTACCAATTCCCAAAAAACGTATACTTGCACCAAATTAGGACTAATGACTAAACCAAGCATGGAGGCACTGAAGATGCTTAAATAGGCATAAAAACGCACATATCCTTCATCATGTGCCATATAGCCATCGGTGTAAATCATTACCAATAAGGCTACGGTACAAACAATTACCATCATCAAAGCACTGAGGTGATCGATGGTATAACCCATACTGATGGTAAAGTCTCCAGCGGAAGCCCACTCGATCATTTTTATGTAAGGTTCATCACCTTGCCATTGTCCCCAAAATATTCCTATGGCGAGAGTAAGAGCAACACCTAAAACGGAGATAATGAAAATGGAGTTTATTTGTCTTAATTTATTTGTAGCTTGATTAAATGAAATTAGACCCATACCAACAATCATGGAAGCCAATAAAGGCAGTACGGGAACTAACCAAGCATATTCGTATAACTTTGAACTATCCATGCTAGTTATTATTAGATTTTATCCATATCGATTTAATTGTGACACAGGTTGATAGGGAATAGATCAAAAATCTTATAATTGAATATTGAAAATGTTAAAAATCAATTGCTCTGTAAAGGGAATAGTTAAATCTAGATAACTGTTTCATTCCAATATTATTGATTAAACCTAAAACCTGCCACCTTTTGCTTCAGGTCAGTTTATGGGCCTTAATTTCTTTTTAGTCGAGAAAAATAGTACAATGATTCCAGAATATTAATCACAATTATCTATTGCAATTATGCCTCCACGTTGGTCAAGAAAACCAGATCGTCAAAATGATCCTGAATTTAGAAAATTAGAAGATCTGATTAATTTTGCTGTTCATGTCGCCCTCTTTGCTGCGGTTAATTCTGGGGTTTGGTTTTTTCACAATTTCAAACATCCTGAATGGTTCTGGGCAACTCAATTTAGTCTAATTTGGGGAACTATATTAATTTTACATTTTATCTATATTCGTGCGATCGCTGATTATTCTAAATAAGTTTAACTCTTAAAAATTGTCATAATGCGATCTTACAGTGGCAGGCTTTTCCCTGATGGCATTATTGGACATGACAATTTAGAGAAAATTCGATTTATTTCAAATGTTTTGTGGCAATCTCTGCCATTTTGAGCTTATTCTCTTTTTCCCATGACTGTAAGCCTAGTTTTCGAGATAAATATTCAGAAATTACTAACCAGAAACCAAATCGATCGATTTGTTCTGGGTCAATTTATCTATTTCTATTTTAGGTAAACCACTAGGTTGATACTGTTTCTGAGTTAATAAATCTCCTATTTTTGATTCTATTAGCTGTATTTGCGAATCAGATAGTTTTGTTTTCCATTGCTTTATCAACTTAGGATCTGGTTTACTGTAAGTGGAATTTTGATCATAATTTAACATTGAACTATCATAAGCAAAATTTAAAAACTCACAAATAAAGGTAAGATTTTTAACTGGTTCACTAATTAAATTTTCATAATGAATTTCAATATATCTATCTGTAGAAATTTTCTGTTTTAGTTTATCCCATAGTTTTTCAGTTTCTATCCATCGATCAATTCCATACCACACATTTCCAGCCCATCCCATACCAATACAAGAACGAGCAACATCACGAGGATCTCTAATAATATGAATAAAACGAGCCTCCGACCAAATATATAATACTCGATCGAAATGTCGATGGACTGTTGCACCAATTAATTTTTTTGGTTTTAAAGTTTGTTTTTGCTCCAGAAAATTGTTCACCAATTCAGGATCATTCAAATTTTTATCAATCACAAAACCCGTAGATCTAAAAATGCGATCATTTTCTAAATATTCATAATATGAATTTAAAGAAGGATATTCACTTTTCTTATTTACCAAATCAACAGAATATTCAAACTCTTTAACCTAATTAATGTCAGGATGATGATTAAGCATTAAGCGTAAAAGAGTTGTTCCTGAACGTTCTGCACCTACTAAAAATATGGGCTGTCCTATCATTTTAAATATTTGAATTAAAAAATCTACAAAGAATAAATTGCAATTGTTTTAAAAGTTCCCTTTTAATTTTAAGCTTCTAGAAGAATATTCCAGCACATCACTCGAAAAATCAAATATTATAGTTCTTCTAATGATTAACTTTGTTCCACCTTTGGTTCTGTTGGTAAAGATGATTCTTTAAAAACAATTTTGAGAAGAGGAGGTGCGATAAAAGTTGTCATAATTACCATCACAATAATCGCAGCTTCTGTCGAAGTAGATAAAGCACCACTTGCAGCTCCTACACCAGCAAAAACTAAACCAACTTCTCCACGAGGTATCATACCAACTCCGATCGCTAATTTATTAATATTTTCTTGTCCCCAAACACTAAAACCAGCGACAACTTTACCGACAATTGCTACCACAATAAGGAAAGAGGCAATAATTAAACCTTCACGATTGCTAGGAATAGCAGGATTTAATACCCCCAAATCAGTTTTGGCACCAACACAAACAAAAAATATCGGCACGAAAAAATCAGCAACGGGAATAATTTGTTCTTCTAATTCTTTTCTCTTTTCTGTTTCGGCTAAAATCAAACCAGCGGCAAATGCACCCAAAATAGCTTCAAGTTGAATTATATTTGCAATATAAGCGAGGGAAAAAGCAAAGATTAAACCCACAATTAAAATATCTCCTCTGGTTTTCATTTGCTTAACCATAGAGATTAACCAAGGACTAATTATACGTCCAATCAAAATAGCACCAATGAGGAAACTCGCTGCACTAATGATCAGATAGATTATCTGACCAACTTGTACTTCTCCTGTCTTAACTAAAGTACCAACCACGGCTAAAACAATAATTCCCAAAATATCATCTAAAACGGCAGCCCCAATAATAATTTGTCCTTCTTTAGAGCCTAATTTTCCTATTTCAGCTAACACTTTTGCCGTAATACCAATACTTGTAGCAGTTAGTGCTGCTCCAGCAAAAACCGCAGGTATCAAAGGAATATTAAAAAGATAAACTAAACCCGCTGTACCAAGAGAAAATGGAGTGACAACACCCGCTACTGCAACGATGGCAGCCGATGGTCCTACTTTAATTAACTCTTTGAGGTCGGATTCTAAACCAATTTCAAATAAGAGGATGATCACACCTAATTCTGATAATACGGAAATAACTTCGCTAATGCTATCAAAGGTTACTTCTGCTGTACCTGGAGTTAAATTAGCTGTCCACTCCAAAAAATGAATAATCACCGAATCCTCTGCTAACAATCCTCCCTCAGGGAAAACTAAAAAATTTAAAGCAGATACCCCAATAATTACACCTCCGACTAATTCCCCCAAAACCGCAGGAAGATTAATTCTAGAGCATAATTCACCACCTATTTTACTGGCAAAATAAATTATGACTAAACTTAATAACACTCCCGCTAGAACGATGGAAGGATTTGCTAATTCTGCTTCTGCGGTTACTGCTAACACAGGATAAGACCAGCCCATAGTTTTCTCTCTATATTTTTTAAAATTACTATAATATTTTCACTATACTTAGTGATTCTTTACACTTTACCCTATCTTGACGATAATGTGGTATTCAAAAAGTCAAAAATGAACAATTAAATCAAGATCTATAAATTATCACCTGAAAACCAGACATGACATTCAACTTATTGTCTATAGCAAAGGAGAAAGGTGACAATCTCTACATAGCAATACTTTTAGAAATCATCAATGTTCTAATCAACCCGTTCTCTGCTATATTACTTTTTGTATTTTATTCGACAACAATTCCATCTAGTTGGTCTATTTCAATCTGAGAACCCAAATCTATTACTTCAATATCCCATTGACCACGACGAGCAGTTTCAAAGACCACATAACGACCATCTGGACTGATACGAGGATTTCTTAACCAACTACGATAACCTTGAGTTAGTAATTGAGATTTTTTGATAGCTCGATCGTACAAAAATATATCTGGACGACCTTGAATACTGGAAATATAAACAATATATCTTCCTGTTCGACTCAAACTAGGACTATCAGTAATGGTATTAGCTAAATTTAACCCAGGTAAATCCACAAAAGATTTTTCCTGTAGATCATATAATAATATTTGCCGACGACCATAACGATTAGAAACCATTGCCAACCAACGTCCATCTCCACTCAAGGCTGGTTGCTCATCATTATAACGACTATTCAAAGAATTAGAAAATGAAGATATATTAGGTGAACTACAACTAACAACCAATGAACCAAGGGCAAAGACAAAGAAAGAAGATAATAACTTTCTTGTCGTCATAGTATTAAAAACCAAAATAATAAAAAACTATAGCAATTTTAAATAATTGAATAGATAAGTATAAACAAGATTGCCCAAAAACTAGATATATCATTCAAGGCAAGTAATAGATAATTGTTTCATCATTGATGATTAATAGGCAATTCTCTATATCAATTACATTTTTTCATAACTCTAAAATGAATTATTATATAAAATTAATAATCATAGTTTTTAGGCTGTTCATTATTGGGTTCGTCATCACTATTTTGTGAATCCAAAGGTTGATAATCAACATACTCTGTACCTACATTAGAAACAATATCATCTGCTGATTTAGGACGACGTTTTCTAGGTGTTCTTCTTGTCGATCGCTCTGAAGAGGTAGAATTTTGATAACCTCTTGAACTTTTAGGATTATAATTTTCTTCAGTATCAGGTTGATCTTGCCAATTAACATATTGATTATCAGCACGAGAACCCGAACTTGGGCGACGACGAGGGCGATTAGTCGGAGGTTCTTGAATATAATCATCATCATAACGACGAGAACGACGAGGACGGGAATTGGGACTTTCGTCCTCATAACCACCACGACGGCGAGAATTGGGTGACCTTGTAGCAGAACCTTGTAATCGACGACGTGGCACTTGTTCTTCTGGATAGTCATATTCATCGTCCTCATACATTTCTTGATCCTCTAATTCAGCACGATAGACACGACTAACAGGACGATCATCGTCAACATAAGAAGATGTTCTTCCTCTTGCTTGTTGACTAGCAAATCCTCTTAAACGAATACTTTCGGCTGCAAAAAAAATCGCCGAACCAGCTAATAATAACTGGCTAAATTGGAGAATAGGATCTAAACGCCAACCATGCCATAGTAAAATCCCGCCGCACAATAAACCAACAGCGGCAAAGAAAATATCATGATCTCGAGAAATTTCTGGCCTTAAAGAACGTAATAAATATAAACCTGCTCCAGCTAAGGCTAAAAAAATACCTAAAATACTAGCTGAGTTAAAACCAAAATTAACCATTACTAATAATACCTATCTTTATATATTTGTTCTATGTTAACGATATTCTAACAATGCGTTTAATTGAAGCAGTATGCATTTAGATTCGTACATCAAAAAATTTTGTAATGTTCTAAACAATGAGAATTTTTTGTTCAAATAAAAATCAGATTAGTTTTGATGTTTGATTGGTGGACAAAGCTAGGAGATTTATTCTTCTAGATATATTTGTCCACCTTGACAAAAAAAGATAATCAGTGTGATAACTAAGTTTGATAAATTGTTTTACTTAGCGATTAATTTTATCTGCTTGACTTACAGCAATTAAACCAACGGTTGCTGGGATTACAACGATTACTAAGCCCCAAAGCAAACTCCAAAGAAAATTAGATAAAGAAGCAGTCATAATATTTTATATTTTTTGATACTAAAAATTATCACTATCATTTTACATTAGATTAGATCTCAATTTGTGAGAATGTTGCTTTAGTTGGAAAGATATACAGGGTTCATGTGATTTGAATGAAGGGACTTGCTATAAAATAAAATGATCTAGACAAAATACACACGACTGTGAAATATGAACTATGAACTGTGACATGAAATTGTTATTTCATCATAGTTGAAAGGTAAATGTTTGTACTTTATAAATCTGAGAAATGCTATCTGAGATTATTTTTTAGATGGCTTCAAATTATATTTTTTTAATCATATAATATTTAAATTGAAAACTCAAAATTTATTTTGTTTTAATGATTATTAACCCATAATTAATTACTTATTATCTATAACACTGTGACCAAATCATCAGAACTTATACGTACCCCTCTTTATTCATTATCTCAAGAGTCCCAAGCTAAATTCACTGATTTTGCTGGTTGGGAAATGGTATTACAGTATAGTAGTTTGAAAAAGGAACATCAAGCGGTAAGAAAATCTGTGGGCATGTTTGATATTTCCCACATGGGTAAATTTTTCTTGACGGGAAAAAATTTACGAGAAAAGTTAAATTATTTAGTACCTTCTGATTTAACAGCTTTAGATAATGAAAAGGCTCAATATACTTTACTTTTAAATAAAAAAGGGGGTATTCTTGATGATGTTATTTTTTATTATCAGGGAATAGATAACCAAGAAAATGAAAAGGGTTTGTTGATTGTTAATGCCTCAACTACAGCTAAGGATTGGAGATGGTTAACTGAAAATTTAAACGGTTTAGACATAGAATTACAAGATGCTTCTCGTAATTTAGCTTTGATTGCCTTACAAGGGTCAAATGCGATCGCTCGTTTAAATCCCCTTGTCAGTGAAGATTTACAACAGTTAACTAGTTTTGCTCACTTAACGACGCAAATAAATGGTGACGATGTTTTTATTGCTCGTACTGGCTATACGGGAGAAGATGGCTTTGAAATTATGACAACTCCCATTATTGCTCAACAGTTATGGACGGATTTGTTAGAGGCACAGGTGATTCCTTGCGGTTTGGGTGCTAGGGATACTCTTCGTTTGGAAGCGGGGATGTGTCTGTATGGACAGGATATGGATGAGAATACGACTCCTTTAGAAGCGGGTTTAGGGTGGTTGGTTAATTTTAATCATGATTTTATTGGTAAGGATATTTTACTTTCTCAAAAGGAAGAGGGTATTAAGAAAAAGTTAATAGGATTGCAAATGGAAGGCAGATATATTGCTCGTCATGGTTATCCTATTTTGTCTGAGAATCAAGTGATTGGTGAGGTGACAAGTGGTACTTTATCTCCTACTTTAAATAATGCGATCGCTCTTGGTTATGTGGATTATAATCATAGTAAAATAGGACAAAAATTAACTGTCGAAATCAGAGGTAAACAACACGAAGCAGAAATTATCAAAAAACCTTTTTATCGAAGTTTTAATAAAAACAACAAGTAAGTTATTAATCTGATTTATTTTATTTAAAATTATTGTTTTTACACTGTTTATTATTTGAAAATATTAAAATGAGAGATATTTGGCAAGATCCAGAAATGATTCGTTGGTCACAAATTATTTTAGATAGTTATAAAAAGTTGTTAGGACAAGAATTACTCGAAAGAAAGACAGATGAATTAAATCAAGCCAAAACATTGTTTTATGCTCCTTTTGTAGTTTTTTCTCATAATACTGATCGAGATCCTCTTTATAATTATGGCAATGAACAAGGATTAAAATTGTGGGAGATGAACTGGAAAGAATTGATGAAAACTCCTTCTCGTACAACAACTCAACCATTATTACAAGAAGAAAGAGAAAAACTATTAGAGCAAACTACAACCAAAGGCTATATTGCAAACACTCAAGGTATTAGAATTTCTGGAAAGGGTACAAAGTATCAAATAGATGATATTACGGTTTGGAATTTAATCGATTTTCAAGGTAAATCTTGTGGTCAAGCAGCAACATTTTCTCAATGGAAAATAATTAATTAATTAGTCTTATTGTGGTGGAGAATATTGAGGAATAAAATCAATTTTTTCTCTATTTTTGTTGATTTTAGGAATTATATTTTCAATATTTGGAGTTTTTTCTTCTCCTGTTATTCTCGTTAATGGCACAATAAATAATACTAATTTAAAATCTTTTTTGAGACGTTCGTTAATATATTTTTCAGTTAATCTTACTTCATTAGAAGTGATTTTTTTATCTGTTTGTAAAGTGACAGAAATAGTCGGTTTTTCTGTTGTCCAAATTACTTTGACATTTACTCCTTCAACATCTGCACCAACGGTAAATGTTTCATTTATTAATCGATTAGTAACTTCGGTTTCAATTTTTTGTTGCTCTAATAAGCGGAAAAAACTTGCACCTAATGGAATGAATAATAACAATACTAGAAAAGTAGTTAAACTGACTGCATGATTAATTTTGGTATAACCTGACAAAATGAAAACAATCATACAAGCTAAGGTAATACCTAACAAATTGGTGAAGTAAAGTAAAAATGCGCCTGTAGCAAAAGAATAATTACCCGCAGTTAAAGATATTCCCACCACGCATAATGGAGGCATTAAAGCCACAGCGATCGCAGTACCTGCTAAAGTATCACTAATACCTGTTCTTATTTTTCCAAAACCACTCATTGCACCAGCCGTCACCGCAATACCTAAATCAATTAAATTTGGCTGAGTACGAGCAATAATTTCTGAACCTAATTCCGTAAAAGAAACTATTTCAGCGATAAAGCTAGAAAGAAACAAAGAAAGTATCGTTGCTCCAATAATAGATAAAATAGCCTTTTTAAACAGCTGAAAATCTCCCTCACAGGCAGAAAATGCTAAACCTCTGAGAGGTAACATCAGAGGGGCAACCAACATTGCTCCAATAATCACAGCAGCACTATTACTTAACAAACCAAAAGAAGCAATTAAACAAGAAATTACACTGCACAGAATAAAATCTGTATTCCATGAAGAATCATCAATTAACTTTTCATGTAAACAATCTATTGTGTCTGAAGTATGAGAAGGAATCAAGTTGTAAAAGTTTATTCTCAGCCAACGAGTAACAGCTTTTATTTTTTTCTTATTACACCATTGTGAATAAAACTGTTGCAAATAATCAGAAAGTTCAATTAATTTCATGACCTGAGTGATTTGATGACAAAATATGATTCTAGTTAGTACAGATGGGCAGAAGCAATGAAACAGGTAAGGTGTTTTGGTATCAGCTATAAGGCATCAGCTTTCTATTGCTTTTAGAATAAATTGATCAGCTGATCAAATATTTTCACCAATCTGTAAGAGGTACTTTTATTTTTTATGAGCTTAATATGCTCTTAATTATAATAGTTGCCGATTTTAATTTGTAGACATTAAACTTATAATCGTAAAATCTCTTCCCCGTCCATAAATACAATTAAATTAATTTGTAATGGACCTGAAGTATAAGCATCATTAGCTGCAATACTACGAATTTCATCGATAGATTGATCTGATAATTGTAATTTTTGAATAAAATTAACTAGGGAAATTATCTTACCATCACCAACTAATATTCTTCCTAAAACCCCTTTTTTTCTGGCACGAAATTGACTAACAGAAATTAAAAAATCAATTTTTTCTTGCAATTCATCATTTGCTAAATTACCTGTTTCTAGAGAGATAGAAGCAATGGACTGATTGGCAGGATAGATTATTTTATTGGGGGCAACGTCGGCAAATATTCTAATTTCTTTTTCTCCTTGTACATAATTGCCCGCCGAAAGAATTCTGACTAAATATTGCCCAGGTTTATTTAATTGTTGTTTAATTTGTTCAACTTGTCCTTTACTAATTTGTACAAATCTTTGAGAATTGGATTGATCTGTATGACCTAAGATACCCATTACTCCTCGATTTGCTTCACTTAAGATACCGTCAATTAATTCTAAGATATTAGTTTGTTTTTCGGTTTGGACAAGGGTAACGGTTAATATTTGTCCTTTAACCATAGCGATCGGTCTTTCTCTTAAATCTTGATAAGTCTGATAATATTGTTCTAAAGTCTGTGCCTCTTTTCGGAAAAAAGCTAGTTGCTTTTCTAAAGAAACTAACTCATTTTCTTTGTCACTTAAGATCTTATTACTATCGGAAATACGCAAATCTAATTCAGAAATTTGTTTATCTCTGGAGGTGATTTTCTGCTGTAATTGAGTTTGTCTATTTTTTAGATCTGTCAAACTTTCTTGTTGTGTTTGAAGTATTTCTTCTTGTTCAATAATTTGTTTTTCTTTGTTGTTTAATTCTCGATCTTTATTGTTTAAGTTAAGATCCTTATTATTTAATTCTCGATCTTTTTCCTTGATAGATTTTTCTAAAAGTTGAGTTTGTTTTTCGATTTTTTGCTTCTCTTCTAATAAGCCGTTTTTTTCCTCAATAATTTTATTGACTTCTTCGGTGAGAGCCTCACTTTTTGCTTCAATATTTTTGACTTGTTGTTGAGTATTATTTAATTCTCCAGCTTTCAACTCTAATTCATTTTCTATGATTTTTCTTTCTTTTTCTACTTTTTCTAATTGAGTGGTAATTTCCTGTCTTCTTTTCAGAATTTCGTCTAATTCAAAAACACCTTGTCGAAGAGATTCACTTAAAGTAAATAAAATAATTAAGGTTGAAGAAGAAATTAAGATACCAGTTCCAATTGTAATTAAAACGGCCGTTTGCTTTGGTCGTAATTTAAACAGTCTTAATCTAGCTTTACCAACTTTACTGCCAATTCGATCGCCTAATGCGGCAATTAAACCTCCCAAAATCAAGACAGCACAAATTAAAACATAGGCACTAGTCATCTGTAATTTAATGAATAATTAATAATTAATAATGAATAATTAAGAGTTTTTTACTATTTCTTAAATTCATTATTAGGGAAAATTTTAGGCAAATTGTTGACTTAAAGAGACAGGATCATGGACAGTAATTTTTTTCTTAGTAATGGTAATTAACTCGTCTTGTCTTAATTCCCCTAATAAACGAGTAACCGTAACGCGAGTTGAACCAATGGCTTCTGCGATCGCTTGATGAGACAATTTTAAGTCGATTGTAACACCATTAGGACTGGGAATACCAAAATCTCGACAGAGAATTAACAGAAAACTAACTAAACGAGAAGCCATATCCCGATGGGCTAAAGTTTCAATCATCATCTCAGTTTGTAAAATACGAGAAGACAAACCTTGTAACATTAAACGAGATAAATCAGGATTGTTTTCTAAAGAACGCTGAAATTGTTCTATAGGAGCGGATAACAATTCGACACCAGTAAAGGCAACCGAATGATAAAAGCGATCAGATTTTTGTCCTGTAATCAAAGACAAAACACCAAAAATACTATTTTCTCTTAACAAAGCTAAAGTAATTTCTTCTCCAGCTTCATAAACTCGAGATAATTTGACAGCACCTTTAATTAAAAAATATACTCTTTCAGCGGGATCACCAGGAAAAAAAATGGTTTTACCGCGATCGTATTTTTCAACAACAGGATTATATATACCTGCACCAATTTGACTAAAAACAGATGCTAGAGACTTTTCGGAGTTAGGGATTGATTGCATGGGGAATAAATAGTTAACGACAAAAAGATAAAGATCGTTAGTGCAAATGGCACTTTGTATAAGAGAATAAGTAAGTGTAAACTAGATGACTCTCTATAACTTAATCAGTTTAGCGAATAATCGTCCTTAATTTACACCGAAATTCGATTATAAATCAAGAAGATGTTAGATTTAACACAGAAAAAAGCTCTCGTAACAGGAATTGCCAATAATAGATCAATTGCTTGGGGTATTGCCCAACAATTACACACAGCAGGTGCAGACATTGGTGTTACTTACCTTCCTGATGCCAAAGGACGTTTTGCCAAAAAAGTAGGAGACCTAGTCGAACCATTAAATCCTAGCTTATTTCTACCTTGCAATGTACAAGATGAGGCTCAAATAGATGAAACTTTTGCTCAAATAAAAGAGAAATGGGGAGAAATTGATATCTTAGTTCATTGTTTAGCTTTTGCTAATAAGGATGATTTGTCAGGAGATTTTAGCAACACTTCACGTGATGGTTTTAGTACAGCTTTAGATATTAGTGCTTATTCTCTGACTCGTTTAGTCAAAGCGGCTAAACCCCTCTTAACCGATGGTGGTAGTGTTGTCACTTTGAGTTACTTAGGAGGAGTTAAAGTAATTCCTAACTATAATGTTATGGGTATTGCCAAATCTGCTTTGGAAATGAGTGTTCGTTATTTAGCTTCAGAGTTAGGTTCTTCTAATATCAGAGTTAACGGTATCTCCGCAGGGCCTATCCGTACCCTCGCTTCTTCGGCTGTCGGTGGTATTTTAGACATGATTCACCATGTAGAAGCCGTTGCTCCATTAAAACGTACTGTGACTCAAACAGAAGTTGGTAATACGGCTGCCTTCTTATGCAGTGATTTAGCTAGTGGCATTACAGGACAAATTATTTATGTAGATTCTGGCTATGAGATTATGGGTATGTCAGGTAATTGATAATTAATAATTACCCAAGCCGATGGCTGATAGCTTAAAGCTGACAGCTTATTTTTTAGGCAAAAACAACGGTACGGTTGCCATAAACTAAGACTCGCTGTTGTAAGTGTAGTCTTACTCCTCTGGCAAGAACAACTCTTTCTAAGTCTTTACCTTTTCTGATTAAATCGTTAACTGTGTCTCGATGACTAATTCTGGCTACATCTTGTTCGATAATAGGGCCAGCATCCAAGTCTTGAGTTACGTAGTGAGAGGTTGCACCAATTATTTTTACTCCTCGACGATAAGCTTGATGATATGGTTTTGCTCCTACAAAAGCTGGTCAAAAAGAGTGGTGAATATTAATAATATGGGGAAAATTTTTCACAAAATCTGAACTCAATATCTGCATATATTTAGCCAAAATCACTACGTCTATATTGGCATTTTTGAGTAATTCTAGTTGTTTTTGTTCTTGTTCTGTCTTATTTTCTTTGTTTATAGGTAAATATTGATATTCAATACCAAATTGTTCGGCTATGGGAGCTAAATTTTGATGATTGCTAATAATCAAACCAACTTCTGCGTTTAATTCTTTAGCTTGAATACGCCACAGCAAATCATAAAGGCAGTGATCTTGTTTACTTACCCAGATTGCGACTTTCGGTGTTTGGCTAGAAAAATGTAATTCGTAGGTTGCTTCTAATGGTTGTGCGATCGCATTAAAAGCAGGAGCGATGAGATCTTGAGGTAAATTGAAACCTTCTAATTGCCATTCAATACGAGACAAAAACAATCCTGCGTCTAAATCTGTATGGTGATCTGCATGAATGATATTACCACCATTGGCATAAATAAAATTAGCGATTTTGGCAACTAAACCCTGTTTATCTGGACAAGATACTAACAGTGTTGCTGTCTCTACAGCCATAGGATTTTAAGAATTAGCAAAACGATATTGATTCATTGTTGCTTAGTTAAGCTAGAAAGTAAAGTATATAGTTAAGAGTTAAGAGTTAAGAGTTCACTGCTGAATATTTTCGAGAAAAAAACAGTCCCAGACTAGTCGAGGTTGTACATAACGCTTAAGAAGTTTTTTGCTTTTTTCTAAACTTTCAATCAAAGTTAATTTATGTTCTTGTTCCCAATATAAATATTGTAAATAATCCACTAACCAAATTTGAATATCTAATTCTAAATTAGTACTTATTTCTTTAGCCAAATTAAAGCCTGTCATCACATCACTAGGAAATTTAGTTAATTTTTTAATTAAATCAGAAGAAATTTCCCTGAAATTTTGCCAATTTTCGATCGCTTTACCAGCCGAACCTTGAGCCAATTGTATTAATTGGGGATAGTCGAAAATTTCAGCCATATTAGCACGAGATAATACTAGTTCTAAATGATCTTCACTCAAGCGGGAAAAAGGAATGATTTGACAACGAGAAACCAGAGTAGAAAGTATAGAATCACTACTGTTAGCAATTAGAATAATCGTCGCTTTACCCGGATTTTCTAAAGTTTTTAACAAGGCATTTCCTGCTGATTCTGCCATTAATTGAGCCGATTCGATGACGACAATAGAGCGATCGCATTTGAGGGGAGGACGGGCTAAAAATTGACTAACTTCCCTAACTTGTTCAATTCTAATTTGTGGATTACTTTTGCGTTTTAAACCCTTTTCTTGAGCTTGTTTCGCTGTTAATAACTCCCCTTTGTCATTGTAGGTTGGTTCTACCCATAAAAAATCAGGATGATTACCTGTTACTAATTTTTGAGATGCTGTTACATAATCTTCTGTGGCAGAAATTAATAACATTTCCGTAAAACATCTGGCGGCGAAACTTTTACCAATTCCCTCTGCACCCACAAACAAATAGGCAGGGGCGATTCTATTAGTTGTTTTTATCCTTTCTAATAATTCTACGGCTAAAGGTTGCCCAATTAGTTTTACTAATGGTCTCATGATAATTAATAATTAATAATTAATAATTGATTTTAAACTAAGACGCATTTAACTTTCCTACTTCGTTAAAATTTAAAGAAAAAATCTCCCTCTCTCCTTACCTCCTTGTCTTAACGAATCATTTTGCATCGCACTTAGGTGATTGTGATATGGTGTTGGGGGGTTCTTGGGGGGGGGGGGGGAAGGGGGGGG
>JAALKG010000017.1:18670-19960 GCA_011088145.1 Cyanobacteria bacterium MH1_Bin12
CCCCCCTCCCCCCTCTCCTTAAGGATTCATTTTGCACCGAACGTAGGGTATGTTGATATGATGATAGTTGGTTCTTTTGCGATCGGAGATAATTGGAGATTATGTCAACATCAGCAAAGTTATATGAAGGTAAAGCTAAAATCGTTTATGGTACGGATAATGAGCAGCAATATCTGACTTATTTTAAAGATGATGCTACTGCTTTTAATGCTGAAAAAAAAGGTACGATTGTGGGTAAAGGAGAAATAAATTGTACTATTTCTTCAGCTTTATTAGAATTGCTAGCAACAAAAAATATTCCGACTCATTTTATCGAGCAAAAATCTCCTAGAGAAATGCTAGTTAAAGCGGTTAAAATTATTCCTCTCGAAGTTGTGGTAAGAAATATAGCCGCAGGTAGTTTGTGTCGACAAACAGGATTAAAAGAAGGACAAAAATTACCCTTTTCTTTGGTGGAATTGTATTTAAAAGACGACAATTTAGGTGATCCTCTTTTAACTAGCGATCGTCTTACGATACTAAATATAATACCTTCAGAACAAAGTCAAATATTAAAAGATTACGCCCTACAAATCAATCAGTATTTACAAGAATTCTTCAGTCTATGTGAAATAATACTTGTTGATTTTAAGCTAGAATTTGGTTTTACTCAAGAAGGAGAAATCATTCTAGCCGATGAAATTAGTCCTGACACTTGTCGTTTATGGGACTCGCAGGAACAAGATCAAAACAAAAAAGTCTTAGATAAAGATCGCTTTCGTCGTGATTTAGGCAAAATTGAATCGGCTTATCAACAAGTTCAACAAAGAGTCTTAACTCAAATTGAAAAACTGAAGAATAGCTAGTATATTTAAAATCAATTAATATAAAATTTAACAATTGGTGTGTGGCAGTGAAAAACAACAAAAATAAAAATTTTTTAATGAATAATTATCAGATTATTCAATCATTAGGGCGTACTTCAAACATTAATTATTTATCTCGATGGCAAAAAAAAGCGATTGTCACGATTATTTCTGGTTTGACATTGACTTTGTCTCAAAATGCGATCGCTTTTAACACTTCTGAATTAGATATAGAAAAACTAAACCTAGTTAATGAGTCTCTTCTACAAAAAAAATCCTTAACTTCCGTTGAAAAAGAAAAGGATGACAACAGTGAAAATATCACACCCTCTTTCGTTTTTAGCTCAATAGAAAATATCGAAGTTACCGAAAACACTGAAGTTACCGAAAACACTGAAGTTACCGAAAACACTGAAGTTACCGAAAACACTGAAGTTACCGAAAA
>JAALKG010000017.1:19970-29117 GCA_011088145.1 Cyanobacteria bacterium MH1_Bin12
ACACTGAAGTTACCGAAAACACTGAAGTTACCGAAAACACTGAAGTTACCGAAAATACTGAAGTTACCGAAAACACTGAAGTTACCGAAAATATCGAAGTTACTGAAAATACCGAAGTTACCGAAAATATCGAAGTTGCAGAAAATATCGAAGTTGCAGACAATAACGAAGTTGCAGATAAAAATAATATTTCGCAAACCACAACCAATCAGGAAGAAACTTCAACGGAAGCAGAACCTAGAGTTTTAGTCTCAGAAGTATTCGTTTCAGGAGTAGAAGGGGATCTTGAAGATATTGTTTACAATGCCATTAGAACTAATCCAGGTAGAGTGACAACTCGTTCTCGATTACAAGAAGACGTTAAAGCTATTTATGCCACAGGATATTTTCGTAACGTCAATGTAACTCCTGAAGATACCCAATATGGTGTCAGAATCACTTACCAAGTCGAAGCCAATCCTCTTTTAAAACAAGTTAAGATTCAAACGATTCCCGAAAAAACAGAAACAAGTTATCTTATTCCTCAAGAAGTAATAGATAAAGCTTTTGCAGATCAATATAACGAAATACTCAACCTCAGAAATTTGAGAGAAGGAATCACTGAGTTAAATAAATGGTATACCGATAACGGTTACGATCTCGCACAAGTTATTGGAGCTCCAAAAATTAGTGACGATGGAGTTGTTAGCTTAGTTATTGCAGAAGGACAACTAGCAGATATTCAAGTGAAATATTTCAACGAAGAACAAGAAGAAGTTGATGGTAGAACCAGAGAATTTATTGTTACCAGAGAAATGCGTCTCAAACCCGGTGATATATTTAATCGTGGTACAGCACAGCAAGATTTACAAAGAGTCTTTGGTTTAGGTATTTTTGAAGATGTGAGACTGTCTTTTAGTCCTGCGACTAATCCTGCCGAAGTAATTATGAACGTTGAGGTAGTAGAAGGAAAAACTGGTTCTCTTGGTGCCGGTGCTGGTATAAGTTCTAGTAGTGGTTTATTTGGTACTGTTAGTTATCAACAAAAAAACTTAGGTGGTAACAATCAAACCCTTGGTGCAGAATTTCAATTAGGAGAACGAGAGTTACTATTTGATCTAGCTTTCCGAGATCCTTGGATTGGAGGAGATCCTTACAGAACATCTTATTCGGTCAATGTATTCCGGAGACGATCGATCTCTTTGGTTTATGATGGTGTTGAAACTGATACCATTCGGACCCAAGATGGCAACGACAGCCCCAGAGTAGTTCGTACAGGTATTGGAGTAACTTTTTCTCGCCCCTTATCAGAAGATCCTTTTACTAAAGCAGAATGGAATGTAAGCACAGGAGTACAATATCAACGTGTTTCCATACGAAATGAAGATGGAGACCTTGCACCTCGTTCTTCGGTCGAATTTGGTTCAGAACAATTAGCATTTAATGATGATGGTACTGATGATATACTTACCCTTCGATTTAATGCGTCCAAAGATACTCGTGATAATGCTTTACGTCCAACTAGTGGAAGTCTACTCCTACTTAGTACAGAACAAAGTGTGCCTATCGGTGGTATTTTCTTTAATCGTCTTCGTGCAAGTTATAGTCATTACATACCAGTCAAATTAATTAATTTTGATTTTACAAAAGGACCACAAACTTTAGCATTTAATATCCAAGCGGGAACAGTAATTGGTGATTTACCTCCTTATGAAGCCTTTGTTCTCGGTGGTAGTAACTCAGTTCGAGGTTATGGAGAAGGGGATTTAGGTAATGGTCGTAGATATCTTCAAGCAACTGCTGAATATCGTTTTCCTATTGTCTCTTTCCTCGGTGGAGCTTTATTTGTCGATTATGGTACTAATTTGGGTTCGGGAGACTCGGTTATCGGTAGCCCTTCTGAAGTCAGAAACCTAAATGGTAATGGTTTTGGTTATGGTATTGGTGTAAGAGTTCAATCTCCTGTTGGTCCAATTCGTATTGATTATGCGGTTAATGATGACGGTGATAATCGTATTCATTTTGGTATTGGAGAAAAATTCTAGCCCATCGAACTGAAAACTCAGCATTTAGAACTGTGAATTCGGAACTTTAAACTGATTTTTGTCTGGTTTTTTCAATAAAATCAAGATAATTGTGGGAACATTAACAATCATTTGTTAGAATAACAAGGACAAAAATTAAGGTAAGTTGATAGTCTTTGAGTCAATCACTAGAAATTGCTAAACTCGACACCTTGGCACAAGAATTAGCGGCTATTCAGCAAACGGGCTCAAAAAAAATAGCCCTTCTTGGTTCTCGCCATGTGCCAATTACTCATCAGCATTTAATCGAAATGATGAGTTATGCCCTTGTTTTGGGAGGGAATCGAATCATTACCTCCGGTGCGGCTGGAACTAATTCTGCTGCCATTAAAGGTGCAATGCGTGCAGATCCTAATCTGCTTACAGTTATATTACCCCAGAGCCTTGATCGTCAATCAAAGGAGTCGCAAAAACAACTAAAACAGGTTATCCATTTAGTAGAAAATTCTGAAAATAATTCTCTGTCATTAGGACAGGCCAGTGCTATTTGTAACAGAGATATTATTTCTCGTTGTCAACAGTTAATTTGCTTTGCCTTTCATGATAGTCATACTTTGATGCAAACTTGTAAAGAAGCTGACGAATTGCGAAAATTAGTGACCAAATTTTATTTTGATTAATTGTGACGATCGATTATTCAAAAAGCAAGACTTTATGGCAAGAGGCTTAAGACGAAACTGTTTTTTGCTAGTCTTAAGCTTATTTTTTCTTAATCAACAAATGTCTTGTCTCTCTGAAATTTTCCTTTTTCTCGCAAATGGCGAAGCGATCGTCAAAAATTGTGTTTGTGTAAAATCAAATTACAATTTTATAGATGATCTCAATCCTTATTACTTCAATTAAAGTAAAGATATATTAAGATATCATTGACAATTGAGCCATGATCATTGCATTTTCTTTTCTTTATTAGTTGCTAATTCAAGAAAAAGGATGAAGATGTGAGATAATTAATATTTGTTAACACAATTATTTAATAAGTTATTATTTTTAGTGGACAAAAATCGCACCGTTTCCGATACAAAAAGAAGTTTTTACGAACATCACCAACGTCCCATTATTGCGGTCTATCGTCGTGTTGTTGAAGAGTTAATGGTTGAAATGCACTTATTATCTGTTAACGTTGATTTTCGTCCAGATCCTGTTTATCGTGTGGGTGTCTGTGAAAGCTTTGACAAATTCATGGAAGGTTATGTACCTGAGACAGATAGAGAGTCTATTTTTAGAGCTTTATGCCAGTCCGTAGAAGCTAATCCAGATGAATATAAAAAAATCTCTAGCCAGTTGTTAAGCTTTGCTTCAGAGGCATCGGTTGAAGAGTTGATGGAATGGTTAGCAAATCCTAATGCAGATAAGGGTTTAGATGACCTTATTGGAGAATGGCGAGCAGCACTCGAAAATCCTAACTTTAAATATAGTCGTTTATTTGCGATCGGTTTGTATTCTCTTATCCAAAAAACTGACCCTGAAGTGGTTAAAGATGAAGAGAAATTAATGAAACTAATTCAATCTCTTTGTGAGAAATTATCTTTACCTGTTGATAAACTCAAAAAGGATTTAGATTTATATCGAAGCAATCTCGATAAAATGGATCAGATGCTCAAAGTTTTAGCTGATGTTTTAGAAGCTAGTAAGAAAAAGAAACAGAAGGAATTGTTAGAAAAAGAGCGAAAAGAAACACAAAAGAAAGAATCGGAACAAGCTAAATCTGAGGGTGAAGAATCTCAAGGTGAACAGTCCGAGACTAAAGAATCTGAAGATGAATAAATAATACTTGATATAGCAATGGACTATTGATCATAGGTAGTTGATAATTAATTTTCAAACTTGTGACTAGGTCGTGATCACGATAATATTATTGAGATCAAATTATTATCCTTTGTCGGTTGTCCTTTGCTCTATGTTTAATTTTGAAGCGGTAATAATATTATGTTAGATATTAAAAAAATTAGAGAAAATTCTGAACTCGTTTTAAAGTCATTACATCAACGTAGTACAGAGTATACCCTAGAACCGATTATTGATCTCGATCGTCAACAAAGAGAAATTCAATTAGTTAGAACCGAATTACAAGCCAAAAGCAACGAAATTGGTAAGTTAGTCGGGCAAAAAATGCGTTCTGGTGCAAATCCTCAGAGTGAGGAAATTATTAGCCTTAAACAAGAAGGAAACGATGCTAAAGCTAAATTAGCCCAATTAGAACCTCGCGAAAAAGAATTAAAAGCAAAGGTTGAAAGCTTATTATTAGAATTACCCAACTTACCCAGTAAAACGACTCCTGTGGGCAAAAGTGAAAGTGATAATGTAGAAGTCAGACGTTGGGGTGACGAATATATTCCCGAAGGTAGTAACTTTTTATCTCATGACCAGATTGGTGAAAAATTAGGCATTATCGATAGTGAAAGGGCAGTAAAAGTCTCTCAAAGTCGATTTGTCGCTTTAGTTGGTGCTGGTGCTGCTTTAGAAAGGGCTTTAATTAATTTTATGCTCGATCGTCAAATAGAAGCAGGTTATGTGGAAGTTATGCCCCCTGTTTTGATTAATAGCGATTCGTTGCAAGGTACGGGACAATTACCTAAGTTTTCCGAAGAAAGTTTCAAATGTGACAAAGATGATTTATGGTTGACTCCCACAGCGGGAGTACCTGTAACTAATTTTTATCGTCAGGAAATTTTACGTGCCGAGGAGGTACCTATCCGTCACTGTGCTTATTACCCTTGTTTTCGTCGTGAAGCAGGTAGTTATGGCAAAGATATGCGAGGTTTGATTCGTTTACACCAATTTAATAAGGTGGAATTGGTCAAAATAGTTCATCCTGACACCAGTGAGGACGAACATCAAAAAATGGTAAAAGATGCTGAAGCTATTTTACAAGCGTTGAAATTGCCTTACCGAGTCTTGGAGTTATGCACTGGAGACATTGGTTTTAGTGCGGCTAAATGTTATGACTTAGAAGTCTGGCTACCAGAGGCAAATACTTATCGGGAAATTTCTAGTTGTTCTAACTGTTTGGATTTTCAAGCGAGAAGAGCAAATATTCGTTTTAAAGAAAAAGGGAAAAAAGGGACACAGTTTGTCCAGACACTGAATGGTTCTGGTTTGGCAGTAGGACGTACTATGGCAGCAATTTTAGAAAATTATCAACAACCTGATGGAAAAGTGAAAGTGCCTGATGTGTTACAGCCTTATTTGAAACAAGACGTTTTAGGATAATTTGTTGTTGATTGGTATTTATGATTAGAATTTGAAAATTCTGTGAACTAAACAGCCTCCCATTACTAAAGGAATAAAAACCCAAAGGCTAGTAAAACCGAACAAAAGCACACCAATCATTAAACCAATTTTGAGTTATCAGATCTAAGTTGTAATTACTTACTGGTATAATGGTGGCGATTTTTTGTCCTAAATATTCATTAACTTGTTCTTCCAACCATGTATTATCTTGGGCAATCCTCTGGACGATAGAGTTTTTCATATTGCGGGCAAAAGCAACTAATTCTTGGCGTAAGGTAAAGGGTAAATCTTCTTGCCACCACGATTTAGGATTGTTAGTTTATTGTAGTTTATTGGTAACTAAATATTTTGCATAGCAGACGTATTATAATTATTAGTAAGGCAGCAAAACAATGACAGACTATAAAAGTCTGTGAATTTTAATGAAAATCGTTTGTTTTCCGCACTTTTTTTATCTTTCAGAGGTCTCCCGTTTAATTGAAATTGGTAAAGCCCTAATTAAGCTACAACAAGAAGTGATCTTCTTTAGTCACGGTGGACCATATGAATCTTTAGCTCATGAGGCTGGTTTTGAGGTGATCTCCATTAATCCCACCATGTCACCAGAGCGAGGAAAGGAATACTTGAAATACAATCGAGGCGAGGGAACTAAGTCACTCAATAGTAGTTTTTTTACTGACGAAGAATTGAAAGCGTATGTGTTAGCTGAAGCCGATGCTTTACGGCAAGTCAACGCTGATGCTGTGCTCATCGGCTGGAATCTACCATCGTATTTATCAGTTCAATTAGCTAAAATTCCCATTATTGTGCAACAGCCAGGATCTTGGACGGCACCATTTTTCGATCGCCAGATGGCTGAATTCGCACCTGCTGTTATCAGTGGCAGCATAGTGGGTTTATTTCACTATTTACCAATGGACAAGTTGGTGAATTGGTTGATGCCGAGAGTACGCCTCTGGATTAAACCCTTTAACCAACTAGCGAGGGAATTGGGGTTACCGCCATACAAAAGCACTCTTGATTTCATGGCAGGAGATCTTACCTGGGTCATGGATACACCTTCTCTGCTCGGCATTAGTCCTGAAGAACTCTCCAACTATAGTCCCGTTCATCCTGAGTTCTTTCACAAACCACCCAAATACAGATACGGTGGTCCTTGTTACGCTCGACTTACTGGAAAAGTGCCTGAACTGGTACAAAAACATTTCAACACTCCTGGAACTAAACTCTACTGTGCTATGGGTGTGTCAGGTTCACCCCAAGTTCTGCGTTCGTTGATTGAGATTGTAAGTGAGCTTGAATTGCAGACTCTGATTGTGACCACAACTATTCTCGATCATGAGCAAAATAGTTCTAGCGAGAAAGTACTTTTCCAATCACACGTCCCTGCGCATTTAGTGAACCCAATGGCAGATATTGCCATTACCCATGGAGGGGCGGGTACAGTGCAGACGGCTATTCATTCAGGCACGCCGTTAGTGGGAATTCCGATGCATCAAGAGCAGGCAGGAAACATTTCTCTGGTCAAAAGGGAACATGCGGGGATTATGTTATGGAAACAGGAATTAACCCGAAAAAATTTAGGGTTGGCACTAGAGAAACTTATTAGCGATTCCCAGTTTCGAGAGAACATGAAACGTCTAAAACAGGAACAAGATCAAATCGACGGTGCCAAGAAAGCAGCTCAGGAAATAGTTCGTTTCCTTGAAGAGGGAAACGGATAACACGTCATTTAAACAGGAAGGGCAAGGGGAAGAGAAAGGATCATGTTATCGGACATTGCCAGGGACTACTTTGAATTTATTGCCAATCTAGGAATAACCAAGCAAGGAAGCGGTATGGAAGCTCAATCTAGAGAGAGGTAAGCTCGATACCAATACATAGCATTGCGATCGAAAACATAAGCTAAAGCCTCAAAATGTACACCAAATCGTCGTAAATACATTGGTTTATACATTTCCCCCGTTTTGCCGATCATATAAGACATGATGAAATCAGGTCGTAGTTAATACACTTGTTGATTTTGTTTCAGCTTAATGCGACGAATGGGAAGTTGTTGCTTACTCGACAGTACAAAATCGTGAAACCAGAAACCTTCGGTCATTGAATAGGGAAAGAGTTCGGGATATTTCTGAACCATCTTGGTGAAATAAGACTGAAAAGCTTCGGCATTAAAAAGATAAGATGTCGATATTTAAACTTCCTAGCCATAGCTTTTTCTTAAAGATTTAGGAAATTTTAGTTAAATTTTTAGTTTATTAAAATGCGGCGTAAAACCCCTTCCTCAAAAACGAGCGTTTGTTTCAGAATGCAATGTTTTAGGGAGAGGATATAAGCCGCTTTAACTTCTTTAAATAAACTTTAGATAGAGCTATTGAGTATTTTTACTTGGTCTCAAAGCGAGATCCTCCCGATAAATTGATTATAAATTTGATTAAATCAAAGCTGGTATTTCAGGGGGTAAAATCTTTGAAGAATAAGAGTGCGTTAAACAATCATTATGATTTAGATTGCCAGATAATTTGTCTTTGGTTGTAACGCACCTTTGTGAGTATATTTCTTCGTACAATTTAAGATTTAAAAATTAGTCTTCGGCAAAAATATAACGATATAGTTCCCTAGGATCTGGATCTGGACTACTTTCTCCAAATGCTACAGCTTCATTAATTCTAGTGTCAATTTTTTTATCGATCGCATCTAATTCAGCTTGAGTCGCAACTTTATTGGTAGTTAAATAACGGCTAAATTGTTTAATGGGATCTCTGGCATTCCAAAATGCTTTTTCTTCTGCATCTCTTAACTCATCAGGATCAGCTAAAGAGTGACCACGGAAACGATAAGTCAAAGCTTCGATTAAAGTGGGGCCTTCTCCTGCTCTTGCTCGTGCGATCGCTCTTTGAGCAACCTCTCTAACAGCTAACAAGTCCATACCGTCAACTTCATAACCTTCCATATTAAACACGCTGGCTTTTTTATAAATTTCAGGTTGAGAAGTTGCTCTTTCATGAGCCATACCAATTGCCCATTTGTTATTTTCCACCACCAACAGAATCGGTAATTTCCATAGTGATGCCATATTTAAGCATTCAAAAAATTGACCATTGTTAGTTGTACCATCACCAAAGAAACAAGCTGTTACTTGATCACAATCTTCTCCTAACACCTTGCGACGATACATACTTTGATAGGCTGCACCTGTAGCGACGGGGATACCTTCACCAATAAAAGCATAACCACCTAATAATTTATGTTCCGCAGAAAACATGTGCATAGAACCTCCACGCCCTTTGCTACATCCTGTGGCTTTACCAAATAATTCTGCCATGACTTCATTGGCGGGAACACCACTACTTAAAGCATGAACGTGATCTCTATAGGTACTACAAACATAGTCATGACCAGGACGCATGGACTGAATAACACCGCTAGAAACGGCTTCTTGACCATTGTAAAGATGGACAAAACCAAACATTCGACCACGGTAGTACATTTCAGCACATTTATCTTCAAATAAACGACCTAGAACCATATCTTCGTAATAAGTCAGGCTTTCTTCTTTGGAAATTTTAACTTTGGAATGATCAAATTTAGGAATATTTCTTTCTGTGGCCATAGCATTTTATTTTAATTATCCATAAATAATTATTGACGATCGTTGACCAATAATCAATTTATACCAGATTCAGATTGTCTATTCTCGATCGAAATCTAACAATTCTGAATTTTCTGTGTGAAACTGCCGAAGCAAAAATTGGTAATCAGACGAATGAACTTTTTTTCATCATTATAGTCTTAAGGCTTAGGGCGTGTCATCAATTAAGCCAAATGACGATCGCTGCTAAATGAATACCAC
>JAALKG010000169.1 GCA_011088145.1 Cyanobacteria bacterium MH1_Bin12
TGGCTTAACCGCAAAAATGAAAATCCCTTACAATTTGAGACTTTAGTTTCAGCATCATTTTAGTTGCACATCGCGTCTATTCTCTTTTTTTAAGAAATAATTTATCTTGAAAGACAAGTAAAAATTTTAAAAATTTGCAGAGGTAATTTTCATGAGTAAACCAGTGATTGCTGATACTAAGCCTGTTGTTCTGGACTTGGAAGCGGGAGATTATTATTGGTGTAGTTGCGGTCAATCTTCTAAACAACCTTATTGTGATGGTTCTCATAAGGGAACAGATTTCACTCCGATGAAGTACACTGTTGAAGCACCCCAAAAAGTCGCTTTTTGTCTATGTAAACACAGCAATAACTCACCATTATGTGACGGTTCACATAGTAAACTTTAAACAGAATGAAGGTAAGACTGTCATTTAAGGCAGTTTTATAATAATTATAATATCGACAAAGTAATCAAACTGAGAATCATCATTCTAAATCCCAAAATATAGTCTTAATAATGCTTACCTTAACCCCATGATAAATTATTGGAGGTGTCTAATAATTTATTAACTATTAAATATTAACTATGCAAAGCGTTGATTATACTACCTTAATTGCCATTTGTGCTTCTCTAGACGATCGCTATATTCCCTCTCGACTAGAGCAAGTATATCAGATCGATCGCTATACCATCAGTTTATGTTTGCGTACTATTGAGCAAAAAAACTGGTTAACCATCTCATGGCATCCTCAAGGGGCAAGAATTTGTCTTGGTAATCCTCCTCCCCGTGGCAAAGATACTTTCACTTTTAGTGAACAGTTGAGGCATTTAATCAATGGTTATGCTTTGATAGGAGTGAAAATGGTTAGTGATTGGGAAAGAGTAGTAGATTTTCAATTCGCTAAACGTCCTCATGAAGAGCCTTTACATCATCTTTATGTGGAAATAATGGGCAAATATAGCAACGTCATTCTCACCACTGCGGACAATCAAATTATCACTGTTGCTCGTCAAGTTACCGCTAATAAATCTTCTGTACGAACAGTGGAGACATCTCAAGTTTATCAACTACCTCCTTCTCTTACTGGTAATAGTCCTAAATTGAATGAAAATATTAAGGTATGGCAGGAAAAAGTTAATTTAATACCGGGGAGAATAGATAAACAATTAATCAAAGCTTATCAAGGAGTTAGTCCAGTTGTTGCCAGACAATTGTTACAACAAGGGAATATTTCACCGACTATCTCTAACCAAGAATTAACTTCCTCCGATTGGCAGAAATTATATGATAGTTGGCAATTTTGGTTAAATGCGATCGAAACTAACAATTTTAATCCTCATTTAACAGATAAAGGCTATAGTGTCTTAAGCAAAAAAGAATCTAATCAAAATGTACATAAAATTATTAATAATTATTATAATAAACAACTTTATAAAGAAGATTTTACTCAATTAAAACATCAATTCAGCCAAAAAATAAAGAACATTTTAAAGAAGTTAGAAATTAAAAGGAAAAAATATCAGGATAGATTAACCGAATCAGATAATTGTGAAATATATAGCCAAAAAGCAGATTTACTGATGGCATATATGCACCAATGGAAAGCAGGAATGGCAGAAATAGAGTTAGATGATTTTAATACAGGAATGCCAGTTAAAATAAAACTAGCACCCGATAAAAATATGATTCAAAATGCTCAAAAATTATATAAACTACATCAAAAATTAAAAAGAGCAAAATCGATAGTTGACCCTTTATTAGAAGAAGTTCAAACAGAAATTAATTATTTACAACAAATCGCTACAAATATATCTCAATTAGATTATCAAGAACAAGAAGATTTAACCACTTTACATGAGATCAAAGCAGAATTAATTAATCAAAAATATATAGAAGATAGTCAATATCGAGGTATTAATAATCAAGAAGAATCTCAACCTCGACGTTATCAAAGTCCTTCTGGTTATGAAGTTTTAGTAGGTAGAAACAACCGTCAAAATGATATTTTGACTTTTCGTACGGCAACCAATTATGATTTATGGTTTCATGCTCAGGAAATTTCAGGTTCTCATGTTTTATTACGATTAAATGCAGGAGATGTGCCTGAGGATAAAGATTTAGAATTTACGGCTAATTTAACTGCTTATTATAGTCAAGGTCGAGGTAGTGAACAAGTACCCGTGATTTATACTAAACCTGAATCTGTTTATAAACCCAAGGGGGCAAAACCGGGGATGGTGGTTTATTTTAAAGAGAAAGTGATTTGGGGTAAACCTTCAACAGTTAATAGTTGATTGTTGATTGTTGATTGTTTACAGCAGTTAAATATTCAACTAATGGTAATAATTGACCGATTTGTTCACTACCATTAGTCGTTAGATTACTATGGCAAAGAAAGACTTTTCCTGTTACTCTGGCTAATAAATCATTCAGAACTCTTTCTAATAATTGTTTATCTGCCTCTGTTTCTATTTCAGATAAAGATAGATGAGGTTGCCATGATTGTAAAAATATTTCCGAAGCAAATAAACTGCTACTTTGACTCCAAAAATTAGAACCCGCATCTAACCAAAAATGCCAACGATGTTGTAAATGTGAGGTACGATATTGATAAATATTTGCGATCGTCACATAGTCTAAAATTTTTTCATACTGTTCAACCTCGTTAGATAATTGAGAAGATAAACTATCAGCTACAGGTAAAGGATTAGCGGTAATAGTTCCCTTGCGTAACAATGAAATTAATTGAGTAATAATATCTTGAAGATTATCATTGACTAATTGTTGCTGCACTTGCCAAAAATGTTCCACAGTTTCTGTAAATGCTCTCAAGTTAGAAACTTGGGTATAGTTCAACCTATCAAGATTGGGAAAAAAGAATTCAATAATATCATCGACAATAAATAAAAAGTTTTTTTTACCCGTCTTAATTTCTGTTTTTTTGTCTTCAATCCAATCCCTAATTCGGTTATACGCTTCTAAACTAGAAACATTCAGGCGATCCCAACGAGAAAAATGTTCTACATTTAATAAAGTGGGGGATTTAATATCTGGATGATAACAATAGTCTGCTAATAATCCTCCTCGCACTAAATCAATATTATGAGCAGACAAAACAACTAACATTTCGGCTACCATATCTTTGATCACTAATCTACCTAAATCTTCATAGAGGAAACCTAATAAAGTTAAAATACCTCTGATTAAAGTAGAACTAATTAGAGGACGTTGTTCTTGTAAAAATCTATTTTTAATTCCATATTGATGCAAACTTGAACTTAAACTATATCGTGCTACTTCATCTAACCCGGGAACAATAATAGCTATTTCTCCTGCTTTTACTTCTCCTAATGCGATCGCTTTTGAGATAAAATCTATGGTTGTAGTTAATAAATCTGCTCGTGAATTTGTTTTAATTGTCTGAAAATTTTCGAGTTTTTCTATTTCAATATAATTGTATTTAATTACATCTAAAACATAAGAAATCTGATTTTTACCCAGACTATTTACCTTCTCTATTAATAAAGATTCACAGTTACAACTTTTCTTGATATTTAACCAATAATCAGGATCAGCATTAAAACCGATTCTTACTTTTCCCTGTTGATTATAAGTAAAAACCGCTTGTTTTTCGTTACTCAAAAATATCTTAGCCAAATCCGCCATAATTGCCGGAAAATTATCTACATCATCTGCAAAAATACCACTATAATTCTTCTGCAAATAAGCTTGATAATCATCTGAAGGTAATAAATAACGCCAATAAAGTTCATAAATTAAGCCGTAACTCAATAAGCCCTTATTTAAGCACCATGTACGCCATTTCAATATTAAATCTCCGATCGCATCAACAACACCATCATCACTGACAATTTGGGCATAATATAAACGTTGAGGAATCTTTTCGGAAGGAATACCACCTGCTGCCGCTAATTGTATAAAATCAAGAATACGGCGAACACAATTATATTCTCCACCAAACAAAGTTAATAATTCAGGAGTTAAATCATCATGCCATAATTGGGTTGCTAACTCTTGCTCTGTTTCTGATAATAATCGAATGGGTAAAGTCGATTTCAAATTTAATTTTTGACAAATCAAAGGGTAAAAAAGAAAGACATCTTCAATCATTAAACCAGTGGGGGTTTTGATTTTTTGTTGATAGCTATGGGCGTCTTTGTTTAAAAGAATATTCGCAAAGATTTTTTTTGTTTCTTGATTAAAACATAAGATTAAAGATTTTTGACCAAAAGTTACCTGTTTTGTCCATTCCACTAGCATTTCTACTAAACGACTAGTCTTACCACAACAACTATTTCCTTGTATCCAGAGATGTTGATATTCCATATTCGATCGCTTTAATCTTTAGGTACAAGTTTACTATATAGTTAAGAATTATAATGATAATTTTTAATATCTTTTTATGCTCATCAAAGAAAAGATAAAAATACGACTGAGCTAATTACTTATCAACAGGGAGTTTCAAGACACTTGTAATTAAATTAACTGCAATCCCAATTATAAGCAATATGACTGAGATGATGCAGATTTTGCAAGGTACCGATAGACAGTCGCCTTGGAAA
>JAALKG010000170.1 GCA_011088145.1 Cyanobacteria bacterium MH1_Bin12
CGTGATTCATCCCATGGGCATAGCCGTGGGTCTTCTCAAGGAACACAGATAACTGAATAGAATTAACTGCTAAACGTGATACAACAAGGGTTGAAATGGTTCATGCCACCACAATTAATATTTTTTGAGCGAGAATATTGATGGTCGCAGGTAAGTTAATTAGAGGTAGTATTAAAGCGATCGCACCAATTATTGATAAAGTGGTAATACAACCATCAAAAGATTTTAATAGTAAAGAATACCGACCGATTAAAGTATCTGGTGGTACATTCTTCCGAAAATTTCTTAGGCTATTTTCAAGGATAAAACCAATTAATCCGCTGGATAAAACAACTACAATCGGGAATATAATTTTGATAATTGCATTCCAATCAGAAAAAAAAGTCATAATATAATTTTTTCAAAGGCTCAAAATTATTATATAAGGTTTAATATCTCAAATTAGTTAAGTATTTAAATTTCTCCCAGATATTTTGCTGAACTAGCGACTTGCTTTTTATCCCCCATGAGATATTAATTCTATGGGAATAGTGATAATGAGCCTGTTGAATATTAATATTTGGTTTTCGTTTTGAATTTTGCCCTATAATAAACGAAAAAAAGATAACTATTAATTTTTAAGTTGATCCCGATGAGTAAAGTAATTATTGTTGATAAAATAAAATCGATCACTCAAAAGAGAGAAGTCTTGTTAGAACTACTAGATAAACCAGATATTGGTAGTTTACGCCTCGATGTTAACCAAGCATTAGAAGAATTAGACGAGTTAATTGAAGAATTAAATAAAACTTTTGTCGAAGAATAAATACATAGATAATGTCAACGACGAAAAAAGGATTAATAATAATTAAAAATTATGAGCAATAATAATTTTAAAATAATTGATTTAATCGCTACAGTTGGCATTATCAGTTTTATTGTTATTTGGTGTTTTCTTCTCCTTCGTCCATTTATCACTGTAATATTATGGGCAACAATTCTTGCGGTTGCTTTTTATCCTGCTTTTGAATGGTTAAAAAATCGTATAGGTGGTCGAAAAAATCTGGCGGCTACTTTGATTGCTTTAGCAAGTATTGCTGTAATTTTGGGGCCTGTGGCATTTATCGGCAAAACTCTGATTGATAATATTAATAATTTGGCAAACAATTTTATTGCTGGAATATTGGTAATACCACCACCACCAGAAAATCTGAATGAATTACCCTTTATTGGTGAATATATCAATAATATTTGGGAGTTAGCTTCGGTTAATATTATTGATGCCCTAGCAAAACTGGAACCTCAAATTAAACAGTTGGCAACCTACTTGATACCGATTACCGCAAATATAAGTGTAGCATTATTTCAGTTTCTGCTCTCGATCGTCATCTCTGCATTTCTGATGATCAATGCTAGAAGTCTTAATCATAAATTGGTTTTAATAATTTCTCGAATAACTCCTACCAGAAGTCAAGAATTTATTGAACTCGCATCATTAACTCTACGTAATATCATCCGTGGTGTTATCGGTATAGCGGTAATACAAACTTTGATTGTGGCAATTGGTTTAATGGTTGCGGGTATTCCTTCTGCTGGCTTATTGACTTTTATTTGTTTAATATTAACCATTATTCAACTTGGCCCAGGATTAATTGTTTTTCCCTCAATTATTTTTGTGTGGTTTCAAATGAATACCTTAAACGCTCTGATTTTTAGTGTATGGATGTTTAGCGCAACTTTAATTGATAATTTTTTAAAACCGATATTGATGTCACGGGGATTATCTATACCAATGATTATTATTTTAATCGGAGTTTTTGGTGGAACTATTGTACAGGGAATAATTGGTTTATTTATCGGACCAGTTGTTTTAGTTTTAGGCTATGAACTTTTAACAATGTGGATTGGTGAAACTGAACAATTATGTGAAAATAGTGAAAACATGAACTCAGAATTGATAATTGATAATTAAGAATTTACTTCCAATACAATTTGTCCTAATCGATTCTGAATCTAAGTTTCTAGAATTATTTTTAATTCTTTGTTTAACTGCTCGCATTACAAGACTGATTTTGATAACCATAAAAATCAATTTTATAATGATCAATTTTAATTCCCGTTTTTGCTTCTATAGTTTCGATTAATTCCGTTGGCAATTCTACCTCAACATTGACAATTTGATTGGTATCAATAATATTGACGTGACTATGTTCTCCTCCATAGTTACCATATAGTCTGCCATCGTGGCGTTCTAGACATTCGATAATACCATGTTCTGATAATGTTTCTAAATTGTCATAGACAGAAGTATGACCAATATTTTTTCCTTGCTGAGTTAACAGTTCATATACTTGTTTGGCAGATAGATGTTTTTTTTCTCGCCACAATAAATCAAGAATCAAACGTCTTTGACGAGAAATTCTCATTCCCAACTCTTGACAAAGATTCAAGGCATCTTTGAGAGAATTAATGGCTTTTGTTTCGCACCCCTCAGGTTTCATTATGTTAATTTCTGATAAAGTTAAATTCACTACAACTTTAATTTAACTCAACTAAGAGTAATTTTGACATTGATTTGACATAAATAAATGATTTGGTTAATAGGTGGTACTTCTGAAAGTGTAATTATTGCAAAATTAATTACAGAATATAAACTCAACTGCATTATCTCTGTAACGACAGATAATGCTCGTAATCTTTATGAGTCCATTTCACCAGCTCATATTTTCGTTGGGAAACTTTCGGGTGTGGCAATATTAAATTTTTTACAAAGATATGATGTTACCTCGGTTATTGATTGTTCTCATCCTTTTGCCTCTCAAATTTCACAATCAGTAATTACAGTTTGCCAGTCTTTAAATATATCTTATTTAAGATTCGATCGCCCTAAAATTCAAAATTTTTCACCTAATTATCTGGGAACTTTTGTTCCTAATTTTGAGTCTTTGGTAGACAAAGATTCTCCCCTTGAAGGTAAAACGGTACTATTAACTATTGGTGCGAATTATTTACCCATTTTTAAAAATTATCAATCTTCTGCAATACTCTATGCTCGTATTCTTCCTTATCCAAAATCTCTAAGTTTAGCTTATGAAGGAGGATTTAGTTGCGATCGCATTATAGCTTTACGTCCACCCATCACCAAAGAATTAGAAAAAGCATTATGGCAATTATGGAATATAGAAATAGTAGTAACCAAAGCAGGAGGAAAGGCAGGAGGAGAAGATATCAAATATCAAGTTGCCAAAGAATTGAATGTCCCTTTAATCATCATTTCTCGCCCTCAAATAAACTATCCTGTAAAAACCAGTAGTTTACGGGATGTTAAGAAATTTATTCAACAATTACAATAGTGACAACAAAAATTAAATATAAATAGGAAAAAGGCTTTTGAAAAAATCAATCACTTGTTTACTGACAGGTATCACACTAATGGGTATACAAATTTCTCCCTTAGGAATATCCCCCAGTATTGCCCTAGAAAATGAAACTACTTTAATCGCTCAATCAAGTTCTCAAATCGAAGTAACAAACATTAAAGGATTCAAAGGAGTCATTTCCATTGTCGGAGTTAGCCCCGATGGAAATACTCTCATCGTCGGTTCTAATGATGGTAAGATTACCGCTATCAATATTGAAGATTCAGAGACAATCTATTCTATACCAGTAAAAGCAAATCCTTACTCCAAAATTGCCTTGACTTCTGATGGTGAACTTTTTGCTGTTTCCGAAAAAAATAGTGTTTTTGTTGACGAAACTGAAACTGGAGAGCGAATCAAAGCTTTACGTGCCCATACAGGTAATATTGGTAGTTTAACTATCAGTCCTGACGATCGTACTTTGGTGAGTGTTAGTGGTCAAGATTTAACCTTAAAAATCTGGGATTTAGACAGTGGTGATTTGCTAGAAGACATTGGCGATGATGTTGACAGTATTAGTACAATAGCTTTTCATCCCAACGGTAATTTCTTTGCGACAGGTGCCGGTGGTATCGGCAGCGATAAAACTATTAAATATTGGGATGCCGAAAATTATGATTTGCTCAAGACATTACCAAAACAATTTGGTTTTATTTATGATCTAACCTTCGATTCCCAAGGAGATAAAATGATCGGTGCAGTGAGCAATTATGTCAAGATTTGGGACTTAAAGCGTAATAATCGAGAGATTATGAGTCTCAAAGCATCACCTTTAGAACTTAACAAAGTAGCTATTTCTCCTGATAACCGTTTAATTGCCACTGCTAACCGAGAAGGAAAAATCAAGATTATTGATGTAAGGAGAAAGAGAATCATCGCAACTTTAACAGGTCATCAAGGATGGGTTCAAACAATTACTTTTAGTCCTGATAGTAAAACTCTTTATAGTGGTGCAGAAGATAAACTTGTCCAAGTTTGGGATTTATCAGGTTTTTAATTTTTGAGCTAAAACCAACCACTCGTAACTTTCAAAAAGTATTTTAAGCTTTTGTAGGGACGTAGCACTATTACATCCCTACACCTAGGGTGTTGATTTTGAGGTGAATGAACAGATAAAATATCATAAGGATTCTCTGTTAAAAAAGCAATAAATATGATCAAT
>JAALKG010000171.1 GCA_011088145.1 Cyanobacteria bacterium MH1_Bin12
GATCACAGCAAGTATAATCCGATTGAACGCTGTTGGGGAATACTAGAACAACATTTTGAGATAAAATAGAATATCGCTAATAGAAATTCAGAGCAAGGAGCAATATTATCGATCGAATCAAAATCTTCATCCAAATTATGAGATCAATAAAGTCTGACTACGTTAAAAGATCTTAAATTTATAAAATAACGACTTGAATGTACATTAACATTAATTTTAAAAGGTAACGATCTGAATGCTAGAGCAAATTTTACATCCTTCTATAAATGTTGGAATTGACACAGTTTTCATTTTAATTATTCTAATAGCATTAGAAGCCGTTTTATCAGCAGATAATGCGATCGCTTTAGCCTCAATCGCTCAAGGTTTAAAAGACGAACAAGAACAAATCTATGCCTTAAATCTTGGATTATTAATTGCTTATATACTAAGGATGACTCTAATTGTCACCGCTACTTGGATTATTAATTATTGGCAATTTGAGCTACTTGGTGGATTATATTTACTCTGGCTTTCTTATCGTTACTTTACCAATTCCGACGAAGAAGAAGAAGGAGAAGGTTCAAAATTGCATTTTACGACTCTGTGGCAAGCCATACCGATGATTGGCTTTACAGATTTGGCTTTCTCCCTTGATAGTGTTACAACGGCTATTGCAGTTGCAGACGAAGTCTGGCTAATCATCGCTGGTGGAACTATTGGAGTAATTGCGTTACGTTTTTTAGCACAATTATTTATTCGTTGGATTCAAGAATATAGCCATTTAGAAGATGCTGGGTTTATAACCGTTGCATTAGTTGGTATTAGATTATTAATGAAAGTTATTTATCCTGAATTAGTTCCTCCTGAATGGTTGATGATTACTTTAATTATGATCTTTTTTACATGGGGATTTTCTGAAAAACAAGAAGTTGAAGTCACAGACTCTTCAGAATCTTAATTGGCTTTTTCAACCAGACATATTACATTTGTAGAATACACTTGAATTTATCTATTAAATAGGATAATTAAAAACAGAGGATTAATGTCTATATCTTTGAGTAGTATTGCCCTAATTACCATAACTTTTCTGTTAGTGATTTTGTTGTGGCAATTGAAAAGCCTGTTAGTAATTTTAATGATTTCTGCTGTTTTAGCAGCTACATTAGCTCCAATTGTTGATTATGGAGAGAAAAAACTCCGTCTTCCTCGATGGTTGGGCGTTATCCTAACTTATTTGGTAATTATTTCAATATTAACAGTGACAGGACTATTAATTGGTCCCACAGTAGTCACTCAAATAGAAAAACTATTACAAAAGTTTCCTTCATATTTAGAAATTATCAATAATCTTACTCGATCATTGATAATGCGTGCGGGTATCACTGAACCTGAAGCTCTTAATTTGATTAATCAATTAGATTTACAAGCTTTGGTTTCATGGACAGCACGTTATAGTCAAAAATTGATTTTAAGTTCATTAGATTTAACCAGAGGACTTGTTGGTAGCATTTTTAATTTATTACTATCTATTATTTTCTCTGCATATATGTTATCGGGTTCTCAAACCTTAATTGAAGATTTTGTTAAATTATTTCCTGCCCCTTGGGATATTCGATTGGCAGCTCAATTTAGTCCAGTAAGCGATCGCATGGGAAGATATATTCAAGGTAGATTATTAGTCTCTCTCATTTTAGGAATCGCCGTAACTATTGGTTTAAAAATAATTGGCATCACAGAATTTGCCCTTGGTTTAGGAGTTATTGCGGGTTTTACCAATTTAATACCCTTTTTTGGTCCTGTTTTAGGCTCTATCCCCGCCTTAATTGTTGCCATTGCCCAAGGTGGTTTGACCTTTGGTTGGGTACTGTTATTATTTGTCATCATCCAAAATCTAGAAACTTATGTATTAGATCCTTTATTAGTGGGTTCGAGTGTTAAAGTACAACCCCTATATCAATTATTGGCAGTATTAGGAGGAGTTCAAGTTTTAGGGATTATTGGTGCTTTAATCGTACCTCCTTGGGTGGCAGGTGCAGGAGTTGTTCTAGAAAATTTATATATAAAACAAAAACCATCTTCACTTATGACACAAGATAAATAGCTGGGATTTATCATCAATAGAATAGTTTAAAATCCTTGTTAGGAATAATAAATTAGGATCTAGGAAATTAAAAGACTTTTTCCGCAGACCCCAATTATGAATATTGTAAAATCAACTGTATAGTAAAAATAAAAATCTCCTCTTTTTGTCGATGACTCCCGAACAAATTCAAGAAATCAATCGTCTTCGTGCTTTAAAAATATCTCCCAAGCAAATTGCCCGTAAATTAGGCTTATCTCCATCATCTGTTAGTACTTTCCTACGCAATCAAGCAGAAGAAATTAACATTATCCGTCAGGCAAAAGGAGAATTAGCACCAGTAGAAAGCTGTTTAATTAATGAAATTGCAGCACAACAATTGTTAGAACCCAAAAACAATAAAGATAATTCTGATGATGGAATGGGTGGACTCGCACAAATTTTGGTAACGAGGATTGAGAAAAATAAATATCTAGTTGCCAGCTATTTAGTCGATTATTGGTGTTTAGGAGTTAAAGATGCTTTAGAGCCTCGTAAATTTAATCGCAATAAATATGAATTCATGGTAGAACAGTCCTACGGTAATTTCAATCAAGATTACCGAGAAATTAGCTTAGAACAAGCACAAGCTATTATCTTGGGGGCAGTGGAATATCCCTCGAAATTGGGATTGAAACCTCATCGAGATTTTGAAAAAGCTAAAACTCATTTGGGAGAACCTTCCTCACAATTACAACCCATTGAATTTGGCAAGGATGGACAACCATTCTATATTAATGGCCCTTATGATGATTCTTTCGGAATTATTAAAACTCTACAAGAAACTGTAGGAGAGGAAAATTTTAACTATATGATTCTTGCTGAGTAATTTGACTTTTTTCTTTTTTCCCACTAGTATATCTTTATACCCTAGGGGGGCATATCTAAATAGAGCGTTTTCTGGAAATGGTATTACATATTGAATATTGGCCCTGAAAATACTCTAAAATTAGGTAAAGATAAGTAAAGATATATTAAGTAATTTTATTGTACCACACTTTGTTATCCCAATTAAGTACCTTTTTACCCACAACGAAGAAAAATATAATTCGTTTTTATGATAGTTGGTGGTGGGAAGAAGAAAAGCGAGAAAAGATGTTAATGTTTTTTACCTCAGCTTTTTTGGTATCCATTCCAGTTTTTTTTCAAGCACCTTTAGTTAGGGTTTTACCTTGGTTAAGTTTAGTCTTAACTGGTTTTTGGTTTTGGTTAAGCTGGCATTGGAAAAAAGAACAAGCAACTTATCTATGGGGCGATATTCTTTGGGGTTTTAGTTGGAGTTGGCTATGTGGTTCAATCTACTGGGGTTGGTTGAGATCTCATCCTGCTATTCATATTCCCATTGAAGCCATTGGTTTGCCTTTTGCGTTGTGGGGTATTAAGCGAGGGTGGGGCTTAATTGGTAATTACTTTTATCTGGGTTCTTTAATTGGTACAGCTATCACCGATTTATATTTTTATATTGCGGGTTTGATACCTTATTGGCAAGAATTAATGCAAACTGAACCAAGTTTAGTTAAACCCCTTTTGCAAGGTGCGATCGCACAAGTCGAAACATTATGGGGTATAAGTTGGGCAATTTTGTTAGCGAATGTACTTCTTGCCATTAGTTTATGGGGTTTGGTCAAAAAAGAAATTCACTATATTGTTTTCGCCAGTGCTGTCTTAACCACCATCATCACTGATGGCTTATTTTGGGTCGTGGCTTATGTCGGCATCAACTAAATACTATAGTTTTTAAGTCAATAACTTATCACTTTTCAATAACAGGTGAGATAAATAAAGAGACCAAGTAATTTATCTGATGATTGCTAAAATATCAAACAGAAGCAGGATGAGAAAAACCATAAAAATGGGGCATCCAACTTCTATGATCAACAAATTTAGTTAGTTCCAGAAAAAACAATTGTGGGAAACTTATCTTGTGCTTGAAACATGGTAAATTTCTTGCTATTTTCCTGCCAAAAATTAATTACTTCTGTTGCTTGATTGAGTAAATCAATCTTTTCATTTTCAGTTATCCAAGTTTTTTGGTCTAACTCATCTTTAAGTTCCTGCCAAGCATCAGTTCTAGGCCAAAAATAATAAGGAGTTAAAGGACTAATACCTTTACTAATTACATAGTCAACAGCTAAAGCGACATTTTTGTCTAACCAAACTACTTTCAATACAAATCGAGAATCAACTTTCTTTTCAACTTGGGTTTCGACGGTGGACTCCAATTAAACCTCCAACAATGGTTATTTAAGGTATATAAATAATTCTACACAATTTCACATTATAACCTAATATTGATTTTAAGATTCAATACCTTCGCCAAAATAAATAGTACTAATATTCGAGAGATAACATCATCA
>JAALKG010000172.1 GCA_011088145.1 Cyanobacteria bacterium MH1_Bin12
ACTTAGGGGTATATTCTATCTTGTTTTAAGTTCTAATTGATGACACGCCCTAAGTAATTTGTTAAATATTTTTATTGTTTTCAAGGAGATAAAATCATGACTAGTTTTAAAACTCAATGGTCTTTTGAACAAGACATCCTACAAGGACAAACTAATTTTAGCAGGATGCATCTTATCAATATAGATTTCCGCTGTCTTAAATCTTTAGAAGGATTTAATTTTGTGGAATCTCGGTTTGAAAATTGTATTTTTCCTGAGAATTTACAAAGAGTAAATTTTTCTTGGGCGAACTTACAAGCTCATAATTTTCAGGGTAAAAATCTCCAAGGTGCAATCTTTACTCATGCCAAGATGATGGGTGCTAATTTTGTCAAGGCAAATGCATCTGGAGCAAATTTTTATGAAGGAATATTAACAGGTGCCAATTTTGGTGAATCCGATTTAGAAAATGTCAATTTCTCTTCTGCTATTTTAATTAAATGTAATTTTGCTTGGGCAAATTTAATCAATGCCAATTTAAGTCAAGCTAATTTGGAGTTGGCGAATCTTACAGGGGCAGATGTTTATGGCACTAATTTAGAAAAAGCATTTTTGTCGAAGCAAACAGAGCTTTCTTTGGCCAGAATGCCTCTTGATTTAATGCCGAAACTAAAAGAGAACAAGCTGACTTTTTGGAAAAAATTATTATTATTTCCTGTTTCTAAATTTATGTAAGCACAATGTTATTGCCATCTAAATTGATAGATAAAATTTACATAAATATGAATGAGATTTACGAAAGATAAATAACAGTATTAAAAAATTCCCTCCTCAAAGACAATGAACCAAAATCAATCTAACGAACTATTAAAAAACTTACTACAACAAGGGCATAAATTATTAGAGCGAGGTCAATATACCTCAGCTTTAGAAAAGTTTCAGCAAGGAGTGACTTTAGCACCAAATCAAGCTCAAGGATACTATGGCTTAGGATTAGCTTATTTTCGCTTAGAAAACTATCAAGAAGCAGTAGAGACATTAACTCAAGCCTTAGAATTACAGCCTCGTTATCCTTTGGCACAAGTGCGACGAGGGATGGCGTATAAGAACTTAAAGCAAGAAGAAAAAGCTCAACAAGAGTTTGAGAGAGTATTAGAAATAGAACCTCAAAACCATGAAGATTGGCGAGCTAGAGGGCTGGTTTTTGATGAGTTAAAGCAATCTGAGGAAGCTTTAAACTGCTACGAACAAGCTTTAACAATAGAACCCAATGATCATCAATCTTGGCACAATAAAGGTTTAACCTTAGCAGATTTACAAAGATTTTCAGAAGCCTTACCTTGTTATGAGCGAGCTTTAGAAATTGAACCAGAACAGCACTTTGCTTGGCGAAATAAGGGATTGACATTGTTGGTGTTACAACAAAAGAAAGAAGCATTAGTCAGCTATGAACAAGCCTTAAGGCTTAAACCAAATTGTAGTTATGCTTTACAAGGTAAAGGCTTGTGTTTGCATTATTTACAAAGATATGAAGAGGCAATAAACAGTTTTGAACAAAGTTTATCTATTGATGCTAATAATTATGGTGGTTGGACTTTTCAAGGTCAAACCCTGAGTAAATTGAATCGCTGGCAAGAAGCGATCGAGAATTATGATCGAGCTTTAGAAATTCAACCTGAGTTTGAACTTGCAGTCAAATTAAGAGCAGAAGCTATTTCCCAACAGCGTAGTAAAACATATTTACAACTAATTCAAGCCATCATAAGTTGTCAGAGCAATGAAGAATTACAACAACTATTAAGTAATAACTCTCATTTAATAGATCGAGAGTTTTTGCAAACAATGATCTATGTTGCTCAAAATACCCCTGATGAAAACATTGCCAACTATCTTCAAGGTTTAGCAAATAATTTAGTTGGATACATCAATCAACAAACGAATAGCAGCTCAACTCAAGAACAACAGTATAACTTTTTAATGGAGTTATTAAGAATAATTAACGAAAATAATGGCAATAAAGAAATAGTCTATCCTTTTCTACAACAAAACTTAAATAAACTCAATCCTAACTTAGCTTCTGTTTTAGAACAATGGTGGGAAAACACCTTACCGAATCTTGAAGACGTATCGCAGCGTAAAGCTTTTGCTAATTTGATTGTTGATTTAGCTAATCTTCTGTATGAGTTTCCCTTTAACAAACCTGCCTGTTTAGAACTAGCCATCAAGGGATACGATCGTGCCTTAACAGTACGTACCAAAGAAGACTTCCCCATCGATTGGGCAATGACCGAAAATAATCGTTCCCTAGCCTACTCTGACAGAATCAAAGGCGATCGAGGGGAGAATTTAGAACTAGCCATACTCGGTTACCAAAGGGCTTTACAAATTCGGACTCCTGAAACTCTTCCTCTAGATTGTTTACAATCAGCACGGAATCTGGGTAATCTTGTTTTTAACGAAGGTAATTGGAATTTAGCTATAGATGCTTATACCACCGCCATTACCGCAGTGGAACAAAGTCGTGATTGGGCTTCTTCAGAAACTAGCAAAGCAGAAATTCTCTCTAATGCCATAGAAGTTTACCAAAACCTGATTCAAAGTTACATCAATACCCAACAATATTCTCAAGCGATGGAAGTTGTGGAACGGAGTAAAGCCCGTAACTTAGTGGAACTGTTAGCCAATCGAGATCTTTATCCCAAAGGCGATATTCCCAAGTCTATTCTTTCTCGTTTAGATGAGTTAAAAAGAGCAATAATTCTGGAACAAAATCGCCTACAACAACAACTTCAAGGCAATAAAACTCAGAATCAATCTAACTCTGAGGGTACTCGTAGTGGTGAGATTAATCTATCTCCAACTGTTCCTCAAACAATTGATAACAATCGCTTTCTCGCCTTGAATCAAGAATTGGAGGAATTAATTACTACTAATATTAAACCAGTAGATCCCAGTTTTGAGTTAACCCAAAAAGTTACACCCATTAGTTTTGAGGAAATTCAACAAGCTTTACCTAATGAGAACACTGTTGTCATTGAATGGTATCTGAGTAACGAGAAATTTTTTGCTTTTGTGGTAACTGCTTCTGCCTCTCAACCTTTGATAGTTGAATATACAGCCGAAGAATATCAAACATTGATTGATAGTTTTAATAAATATTTGAGCTTATACTTACAACCAGAAAAAAACAGTTGGCAAAATCAGTTATCTTCTTTGTTTTCTGATATTGCTGAAGGATTGAAGTTAGAAAAAGTCTTGGCTCAAATTCCGACTGAGTGTGATCAATTAATCTTAATTCCCCATCGCTGGTTACATTTAATTCCCATTCACGGTTTACCTGTGAATTTGCAATTATCAGAAAATAAGCAACCTCAATGTCTGTTAGATTATTTCCCTTGTGGAGTGGGATATGCCCCTAGTGTACAATTACTCGAATTAACTCAAAAACAAACTCGTCCTCGTCGAGAAAGATTATTTGCGGTCAAAAATCCCACGGGAGATCTTAATTTTGCTAATGTGGAAGTAGAGATGATTCGTCCTCTATTTCAACCTCACGATGAAGTAATCAAGAAAAAGAAAGCCACGAAATCGGCTCTAAGTAAAGAATCATTACAATCAGCTAACTGTATTCATTTTTCTTGTCATGGTCGATTTAACTTTGAAAATCCCCAATTATCAGCGTTGTTAATGGCAGGAAGTGTCGTATCTTCATCGCAAAATAAATCAGGGACTAAATCGACTCGGTATCTACCCAACAGAGATGGAGGTAATATCCATTTAGAAAAATGCCTAACATTGGGAGAAAGATTGAGCTTAGATATGCGTTGCTCATCATTAGTAACCCTTTCTGCTTGTGAAACAGGTTTGACAGATTTCAAGAGCTTAAGTGATGAATATATCGGTTTACCCAGTGGTTTTATCTTTGCAGGAAGTCCTAATGTGGTCAGTAGTTTATGGACAGTGAGCGATCTTTCTACGGCAATTTTGATGATTAACTTCTATCAAAACTTAGAACAGATGGACTCTGTTGTGTTAGCTCTTAATCAAGCCCAAAAATGGTTAAGACAGGTGGATAAAGAACAGTTAACTAGCTGGATGAAACAATTACCTCATAACGGTGCGAGAAATAAAATAGAAAGTTGGGTAAAGAATTTAGAAGCAGGAGCAAAACCGTTTACTTCTCCTTTCCATTGGGCTGCTTTCTGTGCTGTAGGGCAGTAAAGAATGCAGAATAGGGAATTAGGAATTGAGGACTTAATAAAATAGTAAGGTTGATTTCATAGTTGCTTGATAACTGAATGAACAACGGAAAAAGTTTCCGAAGTTATTGTTGTTGACCCTAAATTTACTTCACAAGACTGTAGTAATTGTGGTCAAAG
>JAALKG010000018.1 GCA_011088145.1 Cyanobacteria bacterium MH1_Bin12
AACAATTCTCCATCCTTGAGTATTTGTACTTAGTTCCAAAGTGGGATGCTCCCGACTATCAGTTATTCTCAGCTTTAGATTTTTTGACTGGTACTTTATTCTCACACAATTCCCTTATGCAACAACAGGGGAGAGTTTGACAAAAAGAAAAACTATAGTTGTCCACTTAAACGGGGTTTAGATCCAAACTACTAGATAAATTTATTAATTATTTTGTGCATACTTATCCAAAATTATACCTATAAAACAAATAATGAAACACAATAATAATGATTAATATAAAAAATAATTTATAGTGATTATTAACTAATAGTTTATAAACTGACTCATGTTATCGATGGTCAAAATACTTCCTAAATTGTTACTAATTATTCCGTTGTTATTCTTCATAATGTTGGGATTGGATAAAACCAGATTACAGCAATATGAAAAGTTGCAAACACAGGTTAGAGACGCAGGTGAAAATTTCCAATCCAATTTGATTGACAATCAAAATCAAGAACTAACCAGCAATCAACTCAAAGAAATAGCAAAATTGGTAACGGTAAAAATTTTTACAGATGATGAAAATAATACTAGGGGAGGTTCTGGCGTTATAATTAGTAAAGAAAATGACGATTATTTTGTGATTACCAATAATCATGTAGTTAGTGATGTAAATGTTAAATACAAACTCAAAACCTATGAAGGTAAAGTTTATCCTACCAAAGTTATTGAACAAAATAATCAAGATTTGATAGTTGATGATTTAGCTTTATTAACATTTAGAACTAATCAAAAATACGATGTTGTGAATATTAAAATAAATGTATCCATCCCCGATAATGAAATAATTTTCGCTAGTGGTTTCCCTTTTCAAGAAAATTTACAACAATCGGAGAACATCGAATATACTTTGGGTGGCTTGAAAAAAATTTGATCAACTCCTTTGATGGGAGGTTATCAAATAGGCTATACCAATACTGTTCATAACGGTATGAGTGGAGGTTCAATTATTAATTCTCATGGAGAATTAATTGGTATTAATGGTTTAGGAAAAGATCCTTTATTTGGTAATCCTTATGTTTTTCAAAATGGTGGGGATATTCCCGAACATCAGTTTGAACAGATGAGTCAATTAAGTTGGGGTATTACTGGTAATTCGATCGTCAATTTTGTAGATAAAATAGAGACAAATAAACGAATAAATTTAAAGATAAAAATAGTTGATTAAAATAATATTATTACTAAAATAAATTCAAAATATATAGTTATTTTATTATTTGAATTTGTGAGAATTTGAGGAAGATAAAGATGGCACCAAAAGCAGATAAATTACAACAAAATATTGATAGTATTAAAAGTTTTCTTTTTAGAAAATCAGGTGCATATCCCGAATTAAATCAATTAATGGAGGATATTAAACATTTAGAAAAAATATTAAGTAAGAAAAAACTAACTTTACAAATTGTCGGTGATAATGAAATTCTGAATCAAGCTACATTTGATTTTATTAGTGCAAATCCCGAATTTACTCAAGCTTATAATATCAAATATGATCCTATTCCACAGATTAAAACCCCCAAAAAAAATGAGTTACAAACCACTTTAATTTTAGAAAGATTAATTGCTGATTCCACAGAAATAATTGAAAAATATCCTTTAGAAACAAATGAAACTTATGTAATTGGTAGATCAGAAGAAAACCATATTTCTCTAGATAGTCAACTTTATCAAGGAGTGTCATGGGAACATTTAGAAATTAAGCCTATTCAAAGAAAAAATCAAGATGAATATGAATGGGAGATAAACGACTTAAATAGTAGTAATGGCACCTTCATTAATGGAGAACAAATAAAAGAGAGTCACATTTTAAAATCTGATGATCATATTACCATTGGTAATTCTGAATTAAAAGCAAAAATCGCTAGTTTCCAATTTAAGCAAGAATTAATTGTTCCAGAAGAAGTTTCAACTAATATATATGATGAGGTAATTGACTGCGATTTATTATTAATGGTGGTGACAGATAAACAAAAAATGAATCGAGAAGATAAATCCTTTTTAAGTAATTTAGATATATCTTTTATGTCTAAACAATTTCTAATTGTTGATATTAGTGATGAAGGAGATCATCAACAACAATTAATTGGTTCATGGGAAAAAAGTTGAGAATCTTTAAAAATTACATATAAATTAGAATTTTTCCCTGTTATTTTAAAACCTTATTATGAAGAGGATTATAATCAAGATTTATCAACAATAGAGCAAAAATTACAAGATAAATTTGTCAAAGGATTAGCTAATGTTATTAAACGCCAACCCGAAAATATTTTAGCAAAAAGATTAAGTGTAAAATTAACTCCATTAATTACTCCTTTACAAGATATTTTGATAGAAGAAGATGAAGAGTTAAAATTAAAAATTAAGAAGTTTCAAGATAAATTAACAGAAATAACATCTCAAAATTGGAAAGATATAACTAAAAGTGCATTAATAAATGTTAAAGACGAAAAAGATAAGTTTTTCAAACAAATTAAATCTGATTTAGCCCAAGCAAAATCAGCAATTTTAGATAATTTTAGTAAGCGTAGTGTTATCAGTAAAATTCAAGATTTTGTTGAAGATTTAGAACCAACGGTATTTAAAAAACAAGGTCAATCTTATGTCAAATTAGCTTCAAATAAACGAGATGAAAATAAAAATATCAATGAAGTTTTAATTAAATTTTCAACTTTGACGATCGAGGAATGGGCTTTAAAAGAATGGGAAGAAATCAATAATTTCTATAACGATGGTGGTTTAAACCAGTTACTAAAAAGAAGTTATGAACATGTTAATATTATCCCCGAATTATTTAGTAGTTCACCTTTTTTAACTCCTAGCGAATTAGATGTAAAAAGTAATTTTATGGTTTCTTTTATGCCAATTGATAGCGAAGTTCGTATTAAACAAATTTCCATGGGAGGTTATATTATGAAAACTCTCAGGGCAAATATGATGCAAGTCATGATGATGGCAACGATGCTTTTTGCTATTTTAGGACAAAAAACTAGTAAAAATCAAATATTTGGAGAATTATCAAAAGTATTTAAAGCAGTTCCTTTGTTATTAGGATTAGTGGTATTTATGATTATTTTTATGCTTACTAATGCTTACAATCAAGAGAATAATGTCAAATTGGAAGAGGCAGGAGAAAAGCTAAAAAAAGAGGTAAGTAGTTATTATCAATCTTTAAGTAAAAATTTAATTGAAAAAGTAATTCAAGATATTAATCTCGCTCTTGAATATGAAGCCAATAGAATTGATATTGGTTTGGAAAGAGTACAAGAAGCTTATAATGATTACATTTTAGAAACTGAAAAGCAAAAGACCAAAATACAAGCTAATTTACAGTCTTTGAAGGAAAAAGAAAAGAATTTGAGTAAGGAAATTACTGAGTTTAAAAAATTAATTAAATCCTAGTTTAGGCGTTAATGAATTAAGAGAAGAATCATTATCGCTATTAGATTAGGAGAACACTAGAATTACGGTCTGTGCATTATTAACTTTAATTACGCTTATCACCAATTATATAAAAAATGAGCTGAAAATGATCAACGATAAAAATATTTCAATTTTTCCCTCAAATCCTATTTATGATTGAATCTTTCATTATTAATTATTAATTCACTTAACTAGAGCATTTTGTACGTAACATCAGTTAATAATTTAAAGCGCTTATATTTTTATAGAAATATTTTTAAATTAATGTTAAAAAACTATAAATAATTATGTTTGAAAATCTTGTTTTCTTATTCTTAATTATTTTGATTTCTAATATTTTTAATATGTAAATGATATTGTTCGATCGACAATCAGAGGTCAATAAGATTTACAATGGATGACAATAAGTAAAACTTACAATAATTTGATTACATCTAAGAGATTACCTAAATTAATATGGGCAACGAAACTATTACACTTTTGTCAAGTAGAGAAATAGACAAAATGCGTCAAGCAGGTAAATTGGCAGCACAATTGCTAGAGCATTTAGGAACAATGGTTCAACCTGGTATCAGTACTCATGAATTAGATCAAGAAGCTGAAAAATGGACTCAAGCTCATGGTGCAAAAAGTGCACCTTTAGGTTATCACGGCTTTCCTCGCTCTATTTGTACAAGTGTGAATGAGGTGATTTGTCATGGTATTCCTAATAAAAAACAAATTTTACGAGATGGAGACATTATCAATATTGATGTGACTCCGACTTTAGATGGGTATCATGGTGACACGTCCAAAACTTTCCTTGTGGGAAATCCTTCTCCTGAAGCGAAGAAATTAGTAGAAGTGACAGAAGAATGTATGTATAGAGGAATTAATGTGGTACGCCCTGGAGGAAGAATTGGAGATATTGGGGCGGCGATTCAAGAATATGCTGAAGGTCATGGTTATTCGGTAGTTAGAAATTTTGTTGGTCATGGTATCGGCAGAATTTTCCATGCACCACCTCAAGTTCCTCATTATGGTAAAAAAGGTACAGGTAAAAAATTACGCCCAGGAATGGTGTTCACCATTGAACCAATGATCAATATTGGTACATGGGAGTCAGAATTGCTAGATGATGGTTGGACTGCATTAACCAAAGATCGTAAATTATCTGCTCAATTTGAGCATACGATTACAGTTACTCGTGATGGAGTAGAGATTCTTACTGTTGATAAATAATATTAAAAAATAAGTGAATAGTTCCCAAAACTAGCATTTTGATCTAAATTTAGTTATCAATATTTATTTTCTATTATGAGAAAACTTAACACCTAATACCTGATAGCTAACTTTTGCCCAAAACCTAATTATTTTGCTTACTGTACCATAAATTTCTATTTATTTCCTATTACTTAAAACTGTCAAAATATTGCTGATTTATAGATTATGTTCAAAAAAATTCAACTAGTTTTACTAGTGGTTTTCTTCGTTATTTGTTCTTGTTTTGTCAATTCTTCTCCTGTTTATGCTTATACAGAAGGAGAAAAATTATTGATGCAATCTTGGCGTTTAGTAAATGAAGCTTATTTAGATGATTCTTTTAACAATCAAAATTGGTGGTCAGTCAGAACAACATTTTTAAAAAAATCTTTACAGAATCAAGAAGAAACTTATCAAGCCATTAGTGAAATGTTAGGGACTTTAGATGACCCTTATACTCGCTTATTGCCACCACGCAAATATCAAGATTTACAAATTACCACTTCAGGGGAATTATCTGGTATTGGTTTACAAATTAGTATTAATCCTGACACTCATCAATTAGAAGTTGTGACTCCTTTACCGAATTCACCTGCTGAGTTAGCAGGAATTAAACCTAGAGATCAAGTTGTAAGTATTGATGGTATTGATGCCGAAACTTTAACTTTAGATGAAGCAGCTAATAAGATTCGAGGAGAAGTGGGTACAACTGTTCAAATTGAAATTAAATCTCAAGGCGATTCTAATATTAAAAAATATAATTTACAACGTGATCGATTAGCATTAACTTCTGTTATTTCTAAATTAGACGAGTCTAATCCAAATTATCATATTGGTTATTTGAGATTGAATCAGTTTAGTGGTAGTGCAACTCAAGATTTAGCTAATGCGATCGTCAAATTACAAAAAGAAGGAGCGAAAGGGTATATTTTAGACTTACGAAACAATCCCGGAGGATTATTACAAGCAGGCATAGAAATAGCTCGTTTATGGCTTGCTCCTAGTACCGTAGTATATACTGTTAATCGTCAGGGAATATATGGTAGTTATGACGCTGATGGTAACGCTATTACAGATGCTCCTTTAGTCGTTCTCATCAATGGTGGTTCTGCTAGTGCTAGTGAAATTCTAGCAGGTGCATTACAAGATAACCACAGAGCAAAGTTGATAGGAGAAAAAAGCTTCGGCAAAGGTTTAATTCAATCTTTGTTTGAATTACCCGATGGTGCAGGAATAGCCATCACTGTAGCTAAATATGAAACACCTGCTCATCATGATATTAATAAAAAAGGTATTGCACCAGACTTAAATGTAATCCAAGAACCTATCAGTTATTTTGAAATTACAGGTGAAAAAGACCAACAATATCAAGCGGCTGTTGATTATCTGATTGGCGACAAAAATAAGATTTTAGCAAAAGGTTAAAACAACTATCCGTAAGTTTTTATGCTCAATAAGATTGAAATCTCATAATAATTTATAGTATTTCTCATAGATATGAGGTACTGTTTGGACTTGCAAGTTCCCTTTTCTCTCCTTGATAAGGGTAGATGCCCACAGGCTGGGTGGTGGATTTAGGAGGCTTTAATCTGAGCTATTTGTACCCCATAGATACCCGAATTGCTATATTAGATTTTTATTCAAAAACATCTTTGAGAGCTGTACGAGCTGCTAAATTACTTCTAGTCGTACTTAAAATATCAGCTTCTCTTTCTAACCTTTCAAAAGTATCTTGCATTTCCAATAATACTTGTTGTTCAGAAGCTACTCCATACAGATTACTAGCTACCCAATATGACAATTCCGTAGGAAGAGTTGGTAAATTTTCAGGTAATTCTATTTGTTGATCTGTCAATTTAGCCGATAATTGAACGACATCTTTTAACAAAATGCTCACTTCTTCGGACTTACTATGTAAGTCTTGATTTGGCGTTTTATCTTCAAACCATTCTACTAAACCGACTCTATAAGGTTTTTCTCTAATATATTCTAAAACTCTAAATCTTTGTTGTCCAAGAGTTAAAATTTTCATGCGATCATCAGGTAAACGTTGAAAGTGAACGATTTCAGCACAACAACCAACATTGGCAATTTCTCCATTAGCTGGGTTAATCATTAATACTCCAAAACGGCGATCGTACTCTAAAATGGTGTTCATCATCATGCGATAACGAAACTCAAAAATATGTAATGGTAATGGTCTTCCAGGAAATAAAACTAGTTCGGGAAGAGGAAACAAGGGTAATTCTCTGACTGCAATTGAAGATGATGCCATAATTTTTCACTTAATTAATGATGCTCTGTTCTCTAATGTTACCTTTTCTGTTAGCTAAATGCCTTGCTTCTCCGATAAAAAGCGATCGCTTTTTATCATAATAATTCAAACAAAATTTTCTAATTTGTATGAGCAATCTTCAACATTCCAGAATTTTTGTTAATAATTAAATTAAAATTAGCTTTAGAAGCAAGCTTACTATGTTATATAGATAGATAATCCCCTCTAAATCTAGAAAATTTTAACTAGACTATTGCGTTATTTGAAGTTGTTCGTCTATAATGGTTGTTTGTGACTAAAAATACAAAAAATAATGAGCCCCTCAAAGAAACTGAGATGGTAAAAAACAATTGACATCTTAAGTCTGTTGGGAACTAAAAGGCTTTTACTGATTCAACTAAATAGTTGAAGCTAGTAATTAATTGTTAAAGTCTTCGCATCAAAAATAACTAAAGTGATGGTTATTAAATAAAAATTTAGTGACCCATTATTTTATGGTGCTGACGAATATTTTCAGAACAAGATGACTTGTGTTTGAAAAAAAGATCTGTAGTTTAGCAATATAGAGGGATAAATCCCGTGAGCTTAGGTTTACTCGGTACCAAACTGGGCATGACAACTATCTTCAATACAGAAACAGGTGCCGCAATACCTGTAACTGTTATTCAACTAGGACCATGCCCCGTTACTCAAATAAAAACCAAAGAAACCGATGGTTATACAGCCTTGCAGATAGGTTACAGCGAATTACCCGATCGCAAACGTACCTTGAAAACAAAAACTCCTAAAGAAGTTAATAAATACTTAACAAGTCCCGAACATGGACATTTATCCACCAAAGGACTTCCTCTAGTGCGACATCTTAAAGAATATCGCTTAGAAGATGTCAGTCAATATGAGATTGGACAAAATATTGGTGCGGATATCTTTTCTGAAGGAGATCTTGTTGACGTAGGCGGTAAAACCATAGGAAGAGGTTTCTCTGGTTATCAAAAGCGTCATAATTTCCGAAGAGGTAATATGACCCACGGTTCTAAAAACCACCGTTTACCAGGTTCAACTGGTCCAGGAACGACTCCAGGTCGTGTCTATCCTGGTAAAAAAATGGCTGGTCAATATGGCAACACACAAATTAAAGTTCGTAAACTTCAAGTTGTCAAAATTGATGCAGAACGTAATTTATTAATTGTTAAAGGTTCTATTCCTGGTAAGCCGGGTAATTTAGTTAGCGTTACCCCCGCAACTATCGTAGGGCAACAGTAATTTAACTAATTTAAGGAAAACAATAAAACTTAACTTTAAACATTATGGTTAATTGTGTAGTCAAAAATTGGCAAGGAGAACAAGTAGGCGAAACAACTTTAGAGATGAAAATCGCTAAAGAAGATAATGCCGAACATATTGTTCATCGAGCCTTAGTTCGTCAGCTACATAATCAGCGTCAAGGAACAGTTTCTTCTAAAACCCGTGCAGAAGTTCGTGGTGGTGGTCGTAAACCTTGGCGGCAAAAAGGTACAGGTAGAGCTAGAGCAGGTTCCATTCGCTCTCCTTTGTGGCGTGGTGGTGGTGTTATTTTCGGGCCTAAGCCCAGAGATTTCAGCATCAAAATGAATCGTAAGGAAAGAAGATTAGCTTTAAGAACGGCTTTTATCAATCGTTGCGAAGACCTTATCGTTGTGGAAAATTTTGCCGAGCAATTATCTACTCCTAAAACTCAAGAAGTAGTAGCAGCTTTCACTCGTTTGGAAATCGAAACAGGAGCAAAAGTACTCTTAATTATAGCTGATAATATTTCTAAAAATCTTCACTTATCTGTCCGTAATTTGCCAAATGTCAAAATGATTAAACATAATTGTCTCAACATTTATGACATTTTGAATGCTGATAAAATTGTAGCTACCTCTGAAGCAATTAGCAAAATACAGGAGGTTTACTGTGGCGAATAGTAGATACGGAAAAACAACTAAAGTAAGAAAATCTACTGGAGAACTTGCCGACCTTATTCTCCGTCCTATAGTTTCTGAAAAAGCAACTTATATGATGGAAGATAATAAGTATGTTTTTGAAGTAGTCAAAACGGCAACTAAACCAGAAATTAGAGCCGCTATCGAAAGCTTATTTCCTGAGGTAAAAATAGTCCAAGTTAATACTATGAATCAACCTCGTAAAAAACGTCGTGTTGGTCAGTATATTGGTTATAAATCTCAGTATAAAAAAGCGATCGTCACTTTAGCAGAGGGTAATTCCTTGCAAAGTACATTCTTCCCTGATTTGTAATCAGCAATCAAGATTATTCATTAGGTTAAGAAAATTCTTAATCGCCAACTAATTATTAAATTTAATTATGGGTGTTCGTACATACAGACCATATACCCCAGGTAGAAGACAAGCAGTATCATCTGACTTTGCGGAAATTACTAAGAGTACTCCAGAAAAGTCGTTGACAAAATATGTACACCGTAAAAAAGGTCGTAATAACCGAGGTGTCATTACTAGTCGTCATCGTGGTGGTGGTCACAAAAAATTATATCGTATCATCGATTTTAAAAGAGACAAACGAGATATTAATGCAGAAATTATAGCGATCGAATATGATCCTAATCGTAACGCTCGTATTGCTTTAGTACAATACGAAGACGGCGAGAGAAGATATATTCTAGCTCCTGCAGGAATTCAAGTTGGTACGACCATTATTTCCAGTGAAGAAGCTCCCTTTGAAATTGGAAATGCATTACCTCTATCGAAAATTCCCTTGGGAACAGAAGTTCATAACGTTGAACTAGTTAGAGGAAAAGGTGGTCAAATCGTCCGTGCCGCAGGTGGTTTTGCTCAAGTGATGGCAAAGGAAGGCAATTATGTCACCCTTCGCTTACCCTCAAAAGAAGTACGCATGGTTCGTAAAGAATGTATGGCGACTATTGGTAGAGTTGGTAACATCGAAGCAAGAAACCTAAAACTAGGTAAAGCGGGTAAAACTCGTCATTTAGGCATTAGACCTCATGTTAGAGGTAGTGCGATGAACCCTTGCGATCACCCTCATGGTGGTGGTGAAGGACGAGCTCCTATCGGTCGTTCTGGGCCTGTTTCTCCTTGGGGTCAACCTGCCTTAGGTAAGAAAACTCGTAAGAAGAAAAAACTTAGTAACAAATACATTGTTCGTCGTCGTAACGCCAATAAAGGCCGATAAATTTATTTATTGAATATCGACGATATCTTAACCACAAAATTGGTAAGCAAAACACATGAGTCGTTCATTAAAAAAAGGACCATTTATAGCGGATAGCCTATTCTCCAAAATTGAAAAAATGAATCACACAGGAGATAAATCAGTAATCAAAACCTGGTCTAGAGCTTCCACTATTATCCCCGATATGATCGGTCACACTATTGCTGTTCATAATGGTCGTCAACACGTTCCTATCTTTATCACAGATCAAATGGTAGGACACAAGCTAGGAGAATTTGCTCCTACTCGTACCTTTAGAGGTCATTCCAAAGGTGATAAAAAGGCTGGCAGAAGATAACAATATCGAATCTACTTAAAATGTTCATTTGTAGTTAAACTTCAAATTTAATATTTTGTGTTAGAGAGTCTTCCCATCACTCATTATTGCAATCAGTATCATGTCAAAACAAAAGCAAAAAACAGAGGTTGATTCCTCTCAAGAAGTAAAAGCGATCGCTCGTTATATCAGAATGTCACCATTCAAAGTAAGACGAGTGTTAAATCAAATCAGAGGGCGTAGCTATAGAGAAGCACTCATAATTCTCGAATTTATGCCCTATCGTGCCTGTGAGCCGATTGTCAAAGTACTTCGCTCCGCTGTAGCGAATGCAGAACACAATCAAGGCTTAGATCCTAGCGATTTAGTGGTCTCTCAAGCCTTTGCCGATGGTGGTCCAACCTTAAAACGTTATCAACCAAGAGCTCAAGGTCGTGCTTATCAAATTCGTAAGCGTACTTGTCATATCACCGTGGCAGTAGCTCCAATGGCATAGTTAACCTTCGAATCAGAAAAAACATGGGACAAAAAGTACATCCAATCGGTTTTCGTCTCGGCTATACCAAGGAACATTTATCCTGCTGGTTTGCTGATAAAAAAAACTATCCTCAAATTCTTCAAGAAGATCATAAAATTCGTCAATACATTGACAAAAACTTAGCTAACGCTAGTATTGCCGATGTTAAAATTGCCAGAAAAGCTGATCAGATTGATCTATCTATTCATACAGCAAGACCTGGTGTTGTTGTTGGAAAAGGTGGTTCGGGAATAGATAAAATACGTAGTGATTTACAAGCACTATTACAAAACCAACGCCAATTTAGAGTCAATGTTATAGAAGTCGCAAACGTTGATGCGAATGCGGCTCTCATGGCTGAATTTATTGCTTCTCAACTAGAAAGACGTGTTTCTTTCCGTCGCGTTGTGAGACAAGCTATTCAAAGAGCTCAAAAAGCCGAAGTTTTAGGCATAAAAATTCAAGTCAGTGGTCGTCTTAACGGTGCAGAAATTGCTCGTACAGAATGGATTAGAGAAGGTCGTGTACCTCTTCATACCTTAAGAGCTAATATCGATTACAGCTATAAAACCGCTCAAACCATTTATGGAATTTTAGGGATTAAAGTCTGGATTTTCCAAGGGGAAATAATTCCGGGTGAAGAGCCGTTATCGGTTACCGAAAATCGTGCTAAACCAGCAAGAAAAAAACCTCGTCGTCAGAGGTTTGAAGATCGCTCGGAGTAATTGAGAATTGAAAATTGAGAATTGAGAATGATTTTTTCATAGCTCAAATCGAATTTCTAATTGTAGAGCAATTATTAATTATTAACTATTAACTATTATGTTAAGTCCAAGAAGAACGAAATTCCGCAAACAGCATCGAGGCAGAATGAGAGGAAATGCCAACCGTGGTAACTCCATCAACTTCGGTGATTTTGCCCTTCAGGCTGTTGAACCTTGTTGGATAACATCCCGTCAAATTGAAGCGGCAAGACGAGCTATTACTCGTTATGTCCGTAGAGGCGGAAAACTCTGGATTCGTGTTTTTCCAGATAAACCCGTCACTATGCGTCCTGCTGAAACTCGTATGGGTTCTGGTAAAGGTAATCCTGAATATTGGGTAGCAGTGGTAAAACCTGGAAGAATAATGTTTGAAATAGCAGGTATTCCAGAAGACACTGCCAAAGAAGCAATGCGTCTAGCGGCTCAGAAGCTTCCCATCAAGACCAAATTCATTACTCGTGCGGAGGAATACTAAAAATGGCTTTCAGAAAAATATCAGAAGCAAGAGAGCTTAAAGATGAAGAGTTAGCCGCAGAAATAGTTTCGGCTAAACAACAACTCTTTCAATATAGGCTTGAACAAACTACTGGACGTTTAGACAAACCTCATGAGTTTCGACATACTAAGCGTTGGATTGCTCAGTTATTAACAGTCCAAACTGAACGAGCTAAAAATAGTTAGGCAATTTTTACGAATAGTCAATAATCAGGAGTAAAAATTAATGGCAGTAAAAGAAAGAGTCGGTGTTGTGGTAAGCAACAAAATGGATAAAACCGCAGTTGTTGCAATTGAAAACCGAGCACCTCATCCTAAATATGGCAAAATCGTTGTTAAAACGAAAAAATATAAAGCTCACGATGCCGAAAATCAATGTATAGAAGGCGATCGCGTGAGAATTAAAGAAACTCGTCCTCTCAGCAAAACCAAACGTTGGGAAATAGCCGAAGTAATCAGTCGTAAAGCTATTTAAGGTCGATGATCGTTTCTCATTTCCATCATAATTTAACTAATTAACGACTATGATTCAACAAGAAAGTTATCTTACTGTAGCTGATAATAGTGGTGCTCGTAAGATTATGTGTTTACGAGTTTTATCCACTGGTAACTGTACCTACGGTGGTATAGGTGATGTAATCATTGCCGTAGTTAAAGACGCGAATCCTAACATGGCAGTCAAAAAATCTGACATCGTCAGAGCCGTCATCGTTCGTACAAAACAAGCTCTTCGTCGTGAAAGTGGCATGAGTATTCGTTTTGATGATAACGCAGCTGTAATCATCAATAAAGATAACAACCCCAGAGGAACTCGTGTATTTGGTCCAATAGCTCGTGAGCTAAGGGATAGAAACTTCACTAAAATTATTTCTCTGGCACCTGAGGTAATTTAAAACATGAGATCATTAAAAAAAGCACCCAAAAAAGTCGCCAGACTAAAAATGCACGTAAAAAAAGGTGACACCGTGCAAGTAATTTCGGGAAAGGATAAGGGTAAAGTTGGCGAAGTATTAAGTACTAATCCTCGTGATAGTAAAATTATTGTTAAAGGCGTCAACATTACAACCAAGCATGTAAAACCTCGTCAAGAAGGTGAAACAGGACAGATTACTACTTTTGAAGCACCTGTTCACAGTTCTAACGTCATGGTTTATTCCGAAAAAGAAAAAGTTGCCAGTCGTATTAGCTATGTCATCACCGAAGATGGCAAAAAAGTTAGAAAATTGAAAAAAACTGGTGAAATAATCGATTAATTTCGAATGATTTACTAGTCCAATGATTATTTGATAACCTGAAATAGCTAACGGTTTGTTTGATTACCATTAATTACTACCGTAATGTCAAGATTAAAAACCTATTATCAAGAAACTATCATTCCTAAACTAAAAGAACAATTTAGTTATAAGAACATTCATCAAGTTCCCAAAGTAACTAAAATTGTGATCAATAGAGGTTTAGGGGAAGCATCACAGAACGCTAAAGCACTGGAGTCCTCTCTGAGTGAACTAGCTATTATTTCTGGTCAAAAACCTGTTGTGACTCGTTCTAAAAAAGCGATCGCAGGATTTAAAATTCGTGAAGGAATGCCCGTTGGTGCAATGGTTACCCTTCGTGGAGAAAAAATGTATGCTTTCTTAGATCGTCTAATCAGCCTTGCTTTACCCCGAATTCGTGACTTTCGTGGTGTTAGTCCTAAAAGTTTTGATGGTAGAGGGAACTACAGTTTAGGAATACGTGAACAACTTATATTCCCTGAAATCGAATACGATAGTATCGATCAAATCCGTGGTTTTGATATATCTATTATCACCACCTCTAACACCGACGAAGAAGGACGGGCGTTATTAAAAGAAATGGGAATGCCCTTTCGTAATAAATAAACTAAGGTAACTAAGGAACAGAAAAAGAATGCCAGCACACGACACTATCTCAGATATGCTGACTCGTATTCGCAACGCTTGTGCCGTTCGTCATCTCACAGTCAATATACCTAGTACTCGAATGACTCGTAGTATAGCTGATGTATTGCAAGAAGAAGGCTTTATTCATGGCTACGAAGAAGCAGGCGAAGGAGTCACCAAGAAAATCATTGTTTCCTTAAAATATAAAGGAAAAAATCGTCAACCAATTATTCAAAAAATTCGGAGAGTTAGTACTCCCGGATTGAGAGTCTATAGTAAGAAAAAAGACCTACCTAGAGTATTAGGTGGTATCGGAGTAGCAATTATTTCTACTTCTCAAGGAATAATGACTGATAGACAAGCCAGAAAAAAAGGTGTTGGTGGAGAAATTCTTTGCTACGTCTGGTAACAGTGAATAATGAGTAATGAATAATAAATAATCAATTCTTATATAAACTGCATTGATCAACTAAAATTTTCTGTCAAAGAAAGCTAGAGTTTCAAATTCAGTCAAAATGTAAAAAGAAACAATTATTAATTATTAATTATCAATTATTAATTAAATTCATAACCAATAATTTACAAACTAAATCATGTCTCGTATCGGAAAACGTCCTATCGCGATACCCTCCAAAGTAGAAATAAGCATTGATGGACAAGCTGTCAATGTGAAAGGTCCTAAAGGTACTTTATTTAGAGAATTACCTGGCCTTATTACTATTTCTCAAGAGGGTGAAGAATTAAAAGTTATTCGTGACAATGAGTCTCGTAAAGCTAGAGAAAGACACGGTTTATGTCGTACTCTAGTGGCTAATATGATTGAAGGTGTAAGCCAAGGCTTCGAGAAAAAATTACAAATTCAAGGGGTTGGTTACCGGGCTCAAGCACAAGGCTCAAAACTAACTCTTAATGTTGGCTACAGCAAACCAGTGGAAATGCAAATGCCTGAAGGTATTAATGTAGCTGTCAACAGTAATACAGAAGTAGTTGTGACCGGTATTGATAAAGAACTGGTGGGTAATATTGCCGCTAAAATTCGTGCCGTTCGTCCACCTGAAGTCTATAAAGGAAAAGGTATTCGCTACTTAGGTGAATATGTAAGACGTAAAGTAGGTAAATCAGGTAAGAAATAACTATGACTATTAATCGTAAAAATCTCGTTAAACGTCGTCATTTACGGATTCGTAAAAAAGTAGAAGGAACAGCTCAACGTCCTCGTTTAGCAGTTTTTCGTTCCAATTTACATATTTACGCCCAGATTATAGATGATGTAGCTCAACATACTCTGGTTGCGGCATCAACCCTTGATAAAGAGTTAAAAGGGCAATTAGATAATACATCTAATCGTGAAGCTTCGGCGGAAGTAGGCAAATTAGTAGCTCAAAGGGCATTAGAAAAAGGCATTGAAAAAGTTGTATTTGATCGTGGTGGAAATCTTTACCACGGCAGAGTGAAAGCTTTAGCTGATGCCGCTCGTGAAAAAGGTCTTAACTTCTAGAGGTAATATGGCAAAAGAACAAGAACGCAAAGGCAAACAAAGAAAACGTAGAGAAAAAAAAGATAATGCGTGGCAAGAACGTGTTGTTCAAATCCGTCGCGTCAGCAAGGTTGTTAAAGGGGGTAAAAAACTTAGCTTCCGAGCAATTGTTGTTGTGGGCAATGAAAAAGGACAAGTTGGCGTTGGCGTTGGTAAAGCTGGAGATGTTATCAATGCTGTTCGTAAAGCAGTCTCTGACGGAAAAAAACATTTAATATCTGTGAGACTGAATAAGTCGGCTTCTATTACTCATATTAGTACTGGTATTGCCGGTGGTGCGAAAGTCTTTATGCGTCCTGCTGCTCCTGGTACAGGTGTAATTGCTGGTGGTGCCGTACGTACAGTCTTAGAATTAGCAGGGATTAAAAATATCTTAGCGAAACAGCAGGGGTCAAATAATCCCTTAAACAATGCTAGAGCTGCGATCGATGCCTTAGAACACATTCGTAGTTTTTCTAACGTTGCTAAAGAAAGAGATATTCCCTTACAACAAATTTTTTCCTAAGCTAACCATAATTCCATTACTACTATGAAACTTCATCAATTAGGACCTAATCCTAAATCTAAAAAACGTCGTCGTCGTATCGGTAGAGGTATTTCTGCTGGACAGGGTGCTAGTGGCGGTTTTGGTATGAGAGGTCAAAAATCTCGTTCTGGTACTGGTACCAAACCTGGTTTTGAAGGTGGTCAAATGCCCCTTTATCGTCGAGTTCCCAAACTTAAGCATTTCACTGTTATTAATCGTAAGGTTTTCACTGTCATTAATGTTGAAAAATTAGCTACTTTAGAGCCTAACTCCGAAGTGACTATGGATTCTCTTATGGAAATCGGTATCGTAACTGCAAATGATGGTCCTCTGAAAATTTTAGGTAATGGAGATATCTCCGTTCCCTTGAATATTAAAGCGGCAGCCTGGAGCAAATCAGCTCAAACTAAAATTGAAGCTGCTGGTGGTAGCATTTGTCAACCTGAAAATCCAAATGAGCAGGGCAATAATGACTAATTAATGTCCAGATAGGAATGGTTAAGAATTATTTCTTTAATCAATAAATTGCTTTAATTTTTGTTCATCATTAATACTTATTAATTTAGATTATGGTTGTTAGTAGAGAAAAAACTCCAACCGCTCAGGAAACTTTTTTACAAATGGCAAAAGCCGCAGGATTGCGTCGTCGTTTGTTGGTTACTCTCGGATTATTAATTTTAGTTCGATTAGGTATTTATATTCCTGTACCTGGAATCGATCGCGTTGCTTTTGAGGCGGCTTTTCAAAATAGTGCCATTGCTGGTTTTTTAAATATCTTTACTGGTGGTGGTTTAGCCGCAGTGGGTATTTTGGCCTTAGGAATTTTACCTTTTATTAATGCCTCTATCATCATACAGTTGTTGACTTCTGCTGTTCCTAAATTAGAGGAGTTACAAAAAAATGAAGGTGAAATGGGGCGGCGTAAAATAGGTCAAATTACCCGCTATGTTGCTTTAGGTTGGGCTATTGTTCAAGCCACAGGTATTACTGTTGGTTTATTAAGACCTTATGCCTTAAATGATAGTCCTTGGTTTGTGATCGAAACTGTATTGGCTATTACTGCTGGTTCTATGTTTGTCATGTGGATCTCAGAGTTAATTACTGAAAGTGGTTTAGGTAACGGAGCGTCCTTATTGATTTTCGTCAATATTGTTGCTGTATTACCACAAACTTTGGGTAATACGATCGATTATGCTCAAACTGGTGGTAGACAAGCGATCGCCCAAGTTCTGATTTTACTTTTGGTATTTTTGGTTATGATTGTGGGAATCGTCTTTGTACAAGAAGGTACTCGTCGTATCCCGATTATTTCCGCTCGTCGTCAAGTTGGCAAAAAAATGTACAGGGAAAGAACTAGTTATATTCCTTTGAGACTTAATCAAGGTGGAGTCATGCCCATCATTTTTGCTTCAGCGGTTTTAGTACTACCTTCTTCCTTATCTGGTTTGGCACAGAATACCCCTTTGAGTGGTGTTTTAAATCAAGTTGGTTTGGCTTTGCGTCCTGGAACTGTTTGGTATGTGATTGCCTACTCCCTCACAATTCTTTTCTTCAGTTATTTTTATGCTTCTTTGATTTCTAATCCAGAAGATATAGCTCAAAATTTGAAAAAAATGGGTACAAGTATTCCTGGTATTCGTCCAGGTAAATCAACAATTGCTTATTTAGAAGGTGTTTTAAATCGCTTAACTCTTTTAGGTGCAGTTTTTCTGACCTTTGTAGCAATAGTACCTACCTTTGTGGAAAGTGCAACAGGCGTGACTACTTTTCAAGGATTTGGTGCCACCTCTTTATTAATTTTAGTGGGTGTTGCCATTGATACTGCAAAGCAAGTTCAAACCTATGTCATATCTCAACGTTATGAAGGAATGGTCAAACAATAAACAGTGAATGGTTTATAGCGTAAATAATTTATAGCTCGAACAATAATATTTTTCTGAGTATTAAATTATTAACTATTAACTATTAACTATTAACTATTAACTATTAACTAAAAATGACTAAGCTTATTTTTTTAGGCCCTCCAGGTGCAGGTAAAGGGACTCAAGGTCAGGTATTAGCAGAATTTGTGAATATTCCTCATATTTCTACTGGGGATATTCTTCGTTCAGCAATTGCGAAACAAACACCTTTAGGCATAAAAGCCAAAAATTATGTGGATAATGGTAATTTAGTACCTGACGAACTCATTTTAGATTTAATCGAAGAAAGATTAACTCAAAGTGATGCTCAAAAAGGTTGGATTCTCGATGGTTTTCCTCGAAATGTCGCTCAAGCAGATTTTTTAAGTAGTCTTTTAGATAAACTTAATCAAAACTGCGATGGAGTCATTAACTTGGATGTAACTGACGAAATTGTGACTAAACGTCTTTTATCAAGGGGAAGAGAAGATGACAGTGAACTTACTATTAAAAATAGATTAGTTGTCTATCGTCAACAAACAGCTCCTTTGATCGATTATTACGAACAAGTTAAGTTACTCAGAAATATTAATGGTAACCGTAAACCACTCGAAGTAAGTCAAGAAATTAAAGCCATAGTCAAATCCTAAAATCTTTGACTTTTTGGAAATAAAAGTGTTTTTGATGAGATTAACCAGGATTAAATAAATAACCTCAACTAAAAAAGGATTATTACTATACTATGTCGAAAAAAGATTTGATTGAAATGGAAGGTACTGTAACCGAATCTCTCCCTAATGCTATGTTTAGAGTTGATTTGGATAATGGGTTTAATGTTTTAGCTCATATCGCAGGCAAGATTCGTCGTAATTATATCAAAATATTACCAGGCGATCGAGTCAAAGTAGAATTAACTCCTTATGATTTAACGAAGGGAAGGATCACTTACAGACTTAAGGGTAAAAAATAAATAAAGTTGATTTATCAACGATGATTAGAAAATATCAATTTTTTTGATCAATAATATTCACAATCTCTTAAGTTAAAGCATCTACTTGTGTTTGACACAAGTATAAAATATTGTTATAATTAAAAGCTTGCAGTGCAAACTAGTACTATGAAAGTAAGAGCATCAGTCAAAAAAATGTGCGACAAATGTCGTGTGATTCGTAGAAGAGGTAGGGTAATGGTAATATGCTCCAACCCTAAACATAAACAACGTCAAGGATAAATTTACAGTAAAAATTTATTCACTAGTAGACAAATTTTTTTTGCTAATTCAAGCGAGATAAACAAAGGAAACAAAAAATGGCAAGGATATCCGGTATTGATTTACCCCGTGATAAACGAGTAGAAATTGGACTAACTTACCTATATGGTATTGGCTTGCGTACTTCACAAAAAATTCTTGAAACTACAGGTGTTAACCCCGATACCCGTGTAAGAGACTTAAATGACGAAGATGTAGCTAAACTAAGGAACGAAATTGAAAATTACCAAATAGAAGGTGATTTACGTCGTTTAGAAGCGATGAATATCAAACGTCTTGGTGATATTGGTACTTATAGAGGTCGTCGTCATCGTCAGGGTTTACCCGTAAGAGGACAAAGAACCAAAACCAATGCCAGAACCAGAAGAGGTCGTAAAATTGCGATCGCAGGTAAGAAAAAAGCTCCTAAGAAATAAATAAATGCTCTGACATTATGTCAATAGCTATTTAGCTAAATCAAAAACCAGAGTTAATTAATGTAATACTTACATTAATCACAACAAAACATCAAAATAAAACAAACTTAAATGAAAGAGGTAAATTGGTAATGGCAAAACCAAGTAAAAGGGGGGGAGCGAAAAAACAGAAAAAGAATATTCCCAGTGGCGTTGCTTACATTAAATCAACTTTCAATAATACAATTGTAACAATTACTGATACAACTGGTAATGTAATCTCCTGGGCAACCGCAGGCTCTAGTGGCTTTAAAGGAGCGAAAAAAGGGACTCCTTTTGCAGCTCAAACCGCTGCTGATAGTGCTGCTCGTACAGCAATGGATAATGGTATGAAACAAGTCGAAGTGATGGTTAGCGGTCCTGGTGCTGGTAGAGAAACTGCTATCAGAGCGTTACAAGGGGCAGGCTTAGAAATCATCTTAATTCGTGATATCACACCAATTCCCCATAATGGCTGTCGTCCACCAAAAAGACGTAGAGTTTAAAAACAACCAACCCAATCGAATAGATAATAACATACTCAAATTTTTTTTGAGCAATCAAAAATAACTCCAGTTTGAGTAATTTGTCTTGAAACTATTGTATCCAAAACCTGACTTGATGAAATAAGAGAATAACCAATGTGCCTGTGTTTAAAATAGACTGCTTAGTAAATAAGACTCAAAAAAACCAAGGTCAATATGGTAAGTTTGTCCTTGAACCTTTGGAAAGAGGACAAGGTATAACGATGGGCAATTCCTTGCGAAGAATTCTTTTGTCTAACTTAGAAGGAGCCGCCGTAACTGCCGTAAGAATTTCTGGTGTCAATCATGAATTTGCTGTTGTTGAGGGGGTTAGAGAAGATGTGCTGGAAATTATGCTCAACATGAAAGGAGTTGTGTTCAAAAGTCATAGTGACACACCACAAATTGGTCGTTTAGTGGCAACTGGACCTTGTAGTGTAACTGCTGCACAATTTGATCTTCCTTCAGAAATAGAAGTAGTCGAACCTAGTCAGTATATTTGTACCTTAAGTAAAGGTGCCAAATTAGAGATGGAGTTCAGAGTCGAAAAAGGTAAAGGCTATCGAGCTGTGAAAAAAGGTAAAGATGAAAGTAGTTCTCTTGATTTTTTACAAATTGATTCTGTGTTTATGCCAGTATCAAAAGTTAATTTTGCAGTGGAAGAAATCCGTTATGAAGGAGATGCCGCAGATGCAGATCGCCTAGTATTGGATATTTGGACGAATGGTAGCATTAAACCAGAAGAAGCTCTTTCTTCTGCGGCGCAAATTTTAGTCGATTTATATTTGCCTTTAACAGATGCGACGACTATTACAGGTCAACCAGAAGAACCAGAAGAACCAGAAGATCCTACCAGTCAAATTCCCATCGAAGAACTGAATTTATCTGTACGTGCCTACAATTGTCTAAAAAGAGCCCAAATCAATACTGTTGCTGATTTACTAGAATATTCCCAAGATGATTTACTAGAAATTAAGAATTTCGGTCAGAAATCTGCGGAAGAAGTAATTGAAGCATTACAAGAAAGGCTAGGGATTACTTTAGGTGAAGGCAAGATGAAAGATCCTCCATCAGGGGATTTAATTCAAAGTGCAGAAGCCGTTTCAACTCCTTAGATTATTGATAATTTAATGAGTAAGAAATATCCTCACTATAATTTGATAATAGACACACATAGATTTTTCGAGTAAAAGACAGATAGAATTTAAATTTAAACGAATATAGTACTCAAAAATATTGAGGAAATAAATTAATTATTAATTCTCATATTGCTTAATCAAAAATTTTTTGTTGTAATTACCATATTTATTTGTGAGATTAGTTACTGAGATAATTTTTATATTTAGAAAAAAAGTTATACAACTATATAGTTGGCAACTTCATTATGATTACATAAGATAATCCAAACTTAAATTTATCAAGGAGGAAATTAATGCGTCATCGTTGTAAAGTGGCTCGACTGGGATTACCAGCAGATCAACGTAAAGCCCTTCTTAGAGCTTTAACAACTCAATTATTAAGAGAAGGGGAAATTATCACAACTAAAGCGAGAGCGAAAGCAGTTCGTAGTACGACTGATAAAATGATTACTCTAGCCAAAGATGGTTCTGTGAGTGCGAGAAGAAAAGCTTTAGGATATATCTATGACAAAAATTTAGTCAATGATATTTTTGCTAAGGCTCAGGAGCGTTATGCTACTCGTAATGGTGGTTATACCCGTTTGTTACGGACTAAAAACCGTCGTGGCGATAATTCAGAAATGGCTATTCTTCAATTAGTTTAATTGTTTTAGTCTCCTATTTAATGAGTAATACTTCTTTAGAAATTACCAGAATTGTGTTGGTAATTCAATATATCGGTGCTAACTTCTGTGGTTGGCAAAGACAGCCGAATCATCGAACTGTCCAAGCCGAAATTGAAAATGCAATTTCTTCAATTGTGGAAAAGAAAATTGTTATTCATGGTGCAGGAAGAACAGATAGTGGAGTTCATGCGGCAGCTCAAATTGCTCATTTTGAAATTTGTTCGCCGATTCCTCCTGATCATTGGGCAAAAGTGCTGAATAGTCATTTACCTGATGATGTGTTAATTCGAGCTTCTGCTCAAGTAGGAAATGATTGGCATGCTTGCTTTTCTGCTCTATGGAGACGTTATCGTTATACTATATATACTGGCAAAATTCCCAACCTATTTTTACAACCTTTTAGCTGGCATTATTATCATCAGCCTTTAGATCGATCGTTGATTCAAGAAGCTTTAAATTCTCTGTTAGGAGTTCATAATTTTAGTGCTTTTCGACGAACAGGTTCCCAGCGTTCTCATTCATTTTTAGAGATGCAAGAAGTGGTTTGTAGGCAATATCAAGAATTACTTCATATTGAAATACAAGCTAGTGGTTTTTTGTATGGCATGGTGAGGTTATTGGTAGGAATGTTGGTGGAGGTGGGTACAGGTAAAAAATCTGTGTCAGAATTTCAGGATATTTTGATCGATCGTCGTCGAGACTTAGTCAAGTATTCTGCTCCCGCAAAAGGTTTGTGTTTATTAAGAGTAGGTTATCCAGAATTTCCCATTCCTGAATCAGTTTGGTTCAATTCCCAACCTATTTTTACTTTTAATTAAAAATCACCTAAACAAAAATGAATAAAACACTAGTTCCTAAATTAGAAGATATAGAAAAAAAGTGGTACGTCGTAGATGCCCAAGACCAACGTCTAGGTCGTTTAGCCACGGAAATTGCCAATGTTTTAAGAGGTAAAAATAAACCTATTTATACTCCTCATATGGATACGGGCGATTATGTGATTGTTATCAATGCAGATAAAGTCGTAGTTACGGGCAAAAAAAGTGAACAAAAACTATACCGTCGTCATTCTGGTCGTCCAGGTGGTATGAAAACGGAAACTTTCGCTAATTTGCAAAAACGTATTCCTGAGAGAATTTTAGAAAAAGCGGTTAAAGGTATGTTACCTAAAAACACTTTAGGTAGAAACTTATTCACTAATTTAAAGGTTTATAGTGGTTCGAGTCATCCCCATGAAGCACAAAAACCTGAAGTTTTAAATATTGTAACGATCCCAGGAGGTAATTAATAATGTCTAATCAAGTTGTTTATACAGGTACAGGTCGTCGTAAATCTTCTGTTGCAAGGGTTCGTCTTGTACCTGGCAGTGGAGATATTACAGTTAATCAGAAAAATGGTGTTGAATATTTTCAACAAATTCAAAGTTATATCCAAGCTCTTAGATCTCCTTTGGAAACTTTAGGTTTGGAGAATGAATACAATATTATTGTTAGGGCTCATGGGGGTGGTTTGACAGGTCAGTCAGATGCGATTAAATTGGGAGTTGCTAGAGCTTTATGTGAGTTGGATCCTGAAAATCGTCAACCTTTGAAGGCTGAAGGTTATTTAACTAGAGATCCTCGTGCTAAAGAGCGTAAGAAATATGGTTTACGTAAGGCTCGTAAAGCACCTCAATTCTCAAAACGTTAGTCCAGATGTTCAACATTTTTTATTTATATTTTAAGGAGAAGTAATATGCCCAAGGAAGGTATTCATCCAGAGTGGTATCCTGATGCTAAAGTGATTTGTAATGGCGAAGAGGTTATGCGTGTTGGTTCGACCCAACCTGAAATACATGTAGAGGTTTGGTCTGGAAATCATCCCTTTTATACTGGGACTCAAAAAATTATTGATACAGAAGGTCGAGTCGATCGCTTCTTACGTAAATACGGAATGCTTAGTGGTAACAAAAATACAACGGAAGAAGAACAAAAATAAGTTAGCTTGTTCAGATTCTTCATATATGGTTATTAACCCCTGCTATTATTGCTTTGGGGTTTATTTTTTGATGGAATATTTCGATCCATTCTCTGGGATAGTTTCTAATCGTAAACGGAGAAAATTAACATCTGTGAAATTATTCTTCTGATGAAATAAAATTAATTTTTAATTGATCTTGAGTGTTATTAAAATACTCAATTCTAGATTTAATCTTACCGAATTGATTAATGAGCATTAATCAAAGATAATGAGTAATTGATTATTAATAATAGAATCTTGATATGAGTACCGATCCCGTAATTATAATGAAACAAGAAGTTGGTAAAGCTGCCGCTTCTAAAGTAGAATCTAACTCTATTGTCGGTTTAGGAACAGGTTCAACGACGGCTTATGCAATCCAATATATTGGTGAGAGATTAGCCAGTGGTGAATTAACCGATATTGTGGGTGTACCCACTTCTTTTCAAGCAGAAGTATTGGCAAAAAAATATGGCATTCCTTTAACTACTCTTGATGCGATCGATCATATTGATATTGCGATCGATGGTGCTGATGAAGTTGATCCTCAAAAAAACATGATCAAGGGAGGTGGAGCGGCACACACTCGTGAAAAAGTAGTAGATAGCTTAGCGGCAAAATTCATTGTAGTGGTAGATGGCGGTAAGTTGGTAGACAAATTAGGTTCTACTTTTTTATTACCTGTGGAGGTGATACCCATGGCAGTAACTCCTGTAATGCGAAAATTAAAAGCTTTAGGAGGTAAACCTGAATTAAGAATGGGTATTAAAAAAGCTGGTCCAGTAGTTACGGATCAAGGTAACTTAGTGATAGACGTTAAATATGACCAAATTGACAATCCCGAAGAATTAGAGTCTACAATCAATAATATTCCTGGTGTGTTGGAAAATGGGTTATTTGTCAATGTAGCCGATATAATTCTGGTGGGAGAAATTATTGACGGTAAACCTTCTGTTCGAGAATTTTAAGATATTACCGTCAAAATAGGGGTTTATACCCCTGATATATAAAATTTAAGACCTATTACAATCACACAAATAATTCAATTTTTAAATCCAGATCAACAAATAATTTAAAAATTGATCATTGATGACATGATTAATCAAGAAAACCCATTAATAATAAAGGGTTATCAATTTGATTAGAAGCTACAGGACGATTACCCATAATTATAATTTCTTTACTAATATCTAAAGTACAAGTTGAAATAGGACGATCGCCAGATAAAGTCATCATACTTTTAATATGTAAATCACTTTTGATTACAGGGCGTATACTACCTACAGAAGTATAAGTATGAACGATTTGTAAGTGATTAGGTTCAACGGGACGATTACCCGGTAGTAGTTCTGATTTAGTTGCTACTTTTAAAGCCGATGTCTGTGCAGATTTAGTTGTTGGTGTTTTGTTGTCTGTTGTTTCACTCATAATAAATACTCTGAATTAAATTTTATATTTAGTCTAGTAGAACCAAGGTTTATAGTTAGATTAATCTAGTTTAGACTAATGTTTGTTTTTAACACTCCTGAATCATTATACTCTCATAAGTATATTTGATTGATGGTTACAGTTTCACAGTTAGTAATTAAAGATATCAGAGTAATTGATAATAGAGACAAATTTAATCGATTAAAGCATTCAATAAAACTTGTTGTAAACTCATATTTGTTAGGTCATCCATCGTCACAGTATCAACAATATCAAACTTAGCTCCAGCTTCTTCGAGTAAGTCATCTAAAGCTTTAAAATATTCTCTAGCTTTTTTATCTTTACCGATTTGAACAAAAGAAATACCTAACTCTTCGTCTCGATCTATTTTTTTGCTGGCATCAATGATTAAACGGATAATTTCTTTAGGTTCGTCGGGTATATCATCAGTTATTACTAACATCGTTTCTCCGTTAGCTTTTGCAATTCCTTGAGCTTTACGCTCAAAGTAATTATTAAGAGCATCTTGTAAGACACTTTTTAGGTCTGATTTGCCCATTGGTTCATTTTGGGCATATATTTGTTGAATTTTGTCCGCAGTCACATTATCATAACGTCTAAAACGTCCTGAGTATAAATAAACGGTAATACCATCTGGATCTATTTGGTCACAATGTTGGGCTAAAGCGATCGTCGATTCTTGTGCTAATTCCCATCTAGTTTTACCAACTCCATCATCAGTAGTTAAACTACCACTTTTATCAATGATGAGAGTGTAATCTCGATTAGTAACAATTGATTCATTATTCATGGGTAAATCTTTCCTTATGGTGAGTCCTATCATGAATCATAGCTAAAATTTTGAAGATTGAAATTGTAAATTATTTTTGCAAATTTTTTCAGTAAGTTTAAATTTAAGTTAAAACAGACTTATAAGTTCAAGATAACCTTAAGGAAAATATATTTTACAGTTATGGATAATCAACAGAAATATCGTATGATTTGTACCTTAAAATTCGGAGATATTTATGGTCAAATTATTATATGGCTAATCGTAATTTTTATCAGTCTCGCTAGTACTTTGGCTTTATGGAGTAGTACTCGTCAAGTTTATGCTTTGGCTACTGTTGCAATTGTTTTAGTTTTATCTATTCCTTTCCTTTTATTTGCTTTCGTCACTACTTTATTAAATCGAATTGAGTTTGTGCCAGTAGAAGAAATCGAAACTAGTAAGTCTCGTAATCGAGCTAAATTTTCTGAGAAAAAAGCACCAGCAACTAGTTAACAAAATTTTGTTTTAAAATCATCGTAAATTAGCCTCATAGAAAAAACTAACTTATTTATTTTTTCAAGCAAATTCGATCATAAAGTATTGCTTTGCAGCGGTTCGTTAATAACTGTCATATTTGCTTTGATTAACTTAAGAGTTTATACTGATAAAGTAGATTAAAACAGAATAAATTCATGAAATAAGAATTTATTTTTGTGTTAAAATTCTTTGGTTGATTTTATAATTTACGGTTTCTTGAAAAGATATTATTTAGTAAAAAAACATTAGTCTAGATTTGCGGAATAACTAATATGGAAATAGCATTAGCTAAAATTCTTGTTGTTGATGATGATGTTAATATTGCCAACTTGATCGGTAGATTTCTGCAACAAAAACAATATCAAGTCGAATGCACTTATGATGGCAAAACGGCAAGAGAAAAGTTTAAACAATTTCGTCCTGATTTAGTTATTCTTGATGTTAATTTACCTGATGCTCTTGGTTATAATTTGTGTCAAGAAATGCAAACTAATCAAGATGTTTTTGTTTTAATGCTAACCAGTCGTACCGATGTAGAAGATAAAAAAAGAGGTTTTTCTACTGGGGCAGATGATTATTTAACCAAGCCTTTCGACCTAGAAGAATTGGAATTTAGACTCCAAGCCATTTTACGTAGAAGAAGGGTCGTTGATTCATCAGATATGAATATCATTGAACTTGGTGATTTATGTATCAACCCAGAATGCAGAGAGGTCAAAGTCAAACAAAAAGTTATTACCCTCACTAGTTTAGAGTTTGATTTACTTTATTTTCTGGCTAGTCATCCAGTTAAGGTTTGGCGAAGAGAAGACTTAGTTACTAACGTTTGGCAAAATAATCCCATGGGAGATAATCGAGTAGTAGATGTACATATAGGACAAATTCGTCGCAAAATAGAATCAGATCCTAGTAATCCCCTTTATATTTTTACCATTAGAGGAGTAGGTTATAAGTTTAACTATCTTAAGTGACAAAAGTCTGAAAGACATCAGCTTAATCAACAGGCTTTTGTCCTTCAACATACTTTTTTAATTGATTGACAGTTATACCACCGCAACTAGCTACAAAATAAGCACCAGTCCAAAAGTGAGATTTCCCATAAAAATATTTGTCTGATACTTCTGGATGATCACGCCTAATTAATCGACTGCTGACGGTTTTAAGGTTGGCAATTAATTTTGAAAGACAGATAAGTAGATCAGGATAAAAAAACAAAGGTATATTAAGATTAAGTAACAAAACCT
>JAALKG010000019.1 GCA_011088145.1 Cyanobacteria bacterium MH1_Bin12
AGAATTAGTACATAAGAATTGCATTTTTTTCTTCATCGATCGTTCGAATGTCGGTATTAAGGTTTCCAATGTCTACCAGATCTTAATGTTGCATCATGAGAAGTATCATAATCAGTTTTAAATAGACCTTCAAACTTATTCAAAAATCGATCTCTATAACCTATAACAAATCTTGATTATAGTATTTCTAATTCAACAGTTAAAAAGATTTAGCAGTATTTTTTGACTGGATTATTTATAATTATTGACTGTAAGTAAAGATCAAACAAAGATGCAAGATAAATTAATGTTAATGATACCCGGGCCTACTCCTGTTCCCGAAAAAGTCTTATTGGCGATGGCAAAACATCCCATTGGTCATCGCAGCGGTGATTTTAGTAAGATCATAGGGGAGTTGAATGAGAACTTAAAATGGTTACATCAAACTACAAATGAAGTTCTTACTCTCTGTGTTTCTGGTACAGGAGCAATGGAAGCTGGTATTATTAATTTCTTGAGTGCAGGCGATCGAGTTTTAGTTGGTAATAATGGTAAATTTGGCGATCGATGGGCTAAAATGAGTCGTGCCTTTGGTTTGCAAGTAGAAGAAATTACCGCAGAATGGGGACAACCTTTAAACCCCGAAACATTTAAAGAAAAATTAGAAGCTGACACAAACAAACAAATCAAAGCCGTAATTGTTACTCACTCAGAAACATCTACTGGTGTATTAAACGATTTAAAAACCATAAATGAATACGTAAAAGCTCACGGTGAAGCTTTAATTATCGTGGATGCTGTGACCAGTTTAGGAGCAGTAAATGTACCTATTGACGAATGGGGTTTAGACGTTGTAGCTTCTGGTTCACAAAAAGGATATATGATTCCTCCAGGACTCGGTTTTGTTTCAGTCAGCGACAAAGCGTGGAAAGCTTATGAAACAGCAACTTTACCCAAATTCTATTTAGACTTAGCCCCTTATAAAAAAGCTAACGGTAAAAATAGTTCTCCTTTTACTCCTCCCATCAATCTCATGTTTGGTTTGAAAGCTGCCTTAGAAATGATGAGAGAAGAAGGTTTAGAAAATATCTTTGCTCGCCACAAACATTTAACTGAGGTTACTCGTGCAGGAATTAAAGAGTTAGGTTTACCTTTATTTGCTGCTGATGATTGTGCCGCTCTAGCCGTTACCGCTGTTATGCCAGACAAACACGACGCTGAAGCGATTCGTTCTAATATGAGCAAGAAATATGATATTGCTTTAGCTGGTGGACAAGATCACCTTAAAGGTAAAATTTTCCGTATCGGACATTTAGGCTTTGCTTCTGAAGCAGACATGTTAAAAGGTCTAGCTGCATTAAAAGCGACTTTAAAACAGTTAGGTTAATTTGTATTTATCCCCTCAATTTCAAGGGGATATATAAATATAATTGTGAGGAATTTTATTGATCCTCTAGCATTTATTATGGTTAAAAAGCACTACCAGCAGAAACAATACCAATTAAGAGTTGTGGGATTAGTTGTAAGACAAAAATTGCTAAAAGTGCAGAAAAATCCATACCTCCCAATGGTGGGATAATCGAACGAAAAATGTTAAGGTAGGGATCTGTAATCGGTGCTAAAAACGCAATAATGCGGGATGCCCAATCGGCTGTTTGAAACCAACTTAACAAAATCCGCACGATAATAAGTATTAAATATAACTGAATGAAATTGGTTACCGTACTAATTACTAAATATGTGATATTATTCATCTGAATTGAGATCGCTCAACGACATCTTAATTACTTTAATCTTAACTGAATTTGTTTATTTTTAGTTTAATTTCTTCTTTTGAGCCAGAAAGACTTGATACCGATGGATTTTGCTCCCCAATAGTCTTCCTTTAAGCTATCACCAATATACCATGCTTTTTCAGGGGAACAATCATGTTTTTCTAAGGCTTTACTGAAGATTTTGCGATCGGGTTTTGCTACTCCAGTTAAAGAAGAAATTGTAATGGTTTGAAAATAAGATTTGAGATTTAAACTCTCTAGCACCGCATAAATACGAGTATCAAAATTAGAAATGATCGACAATTCAATCCCTTGTTTTTGCCATTGATTTAAACAAGGAATAACTTCATCGTAAATGTACCAGGGTTGATCTGTTTTAAAATATTCATATAGTTCTTCAAAAAAAGCCTCAAAATCAGTAAATTCCCTTAAGGCGTTGGCTTTGGCAAAAGTTTGATAAGCTATTTTCTGCCACCAGATATATTCTAATTTTTTAACAGTTTCATATTCTATTTTATCAAAGGCTAGAGGTGAAGATTCTTTAAAAGTTTGATAAAAATATTGATTAATGATCTGGGCGTCTCTGATTACACCATATTTACTTGCTAATTTAGTGTAAATATACCCAACATTATTTTTTACGCCAAAAATTGTGCCAACGGCATCTAAAAAGATTACTTGGGGAATTGCATTTTGATCCATTAATTTTAATTCTCTTGAATTTTAGATTTGAAGTTAAAGATTATCCCTTGTTAATCAATAAAAAGCGACAATTTCTTATTAAATAAGGACATCATGAATCTTTCATTGTCAATTGTCAATTATTTTTGTGTAACTTTTCTTGACTAACCCTGCTCATTTTCTCTCAAAATAAGTTAGTATTTCAATACTCATGTACTAAAAATAAAAATATTTAGTAACATGGAGACTAAAATTAAAATATTATTCAGAAATTTAAAATTAACCTCAGCGTTATGGCTACAAATACAATGGCTCAAAACCCAGATAAAGAAAAGGCACTAAATCTAGTCCTCACTCAAATTGAACGTAATTTTGGTAAAGGTTCAATTATGCGTCTGGGGGATGCCTCCAAAATGAAAGTAGAAACTATTTCTAGTGGTGCTTTAACTTTAGATTTAGCCCTTGGTGGTGGGCTTCCTAAAGGTCGTGTTATTGAGATTTATGGACCTGAAAGCTCTGGTAAAACTACTCTTGCCCTTCATGCGATCGCAGAAGTACAAAAAGTAGGAGGAATCGCCGCTTTTGTGGATGCAGAACATGCCTTAGATCCTACTTATTCTAGTGCTTTAGGTGTCGATATTGAGAACTTATTGGTGGCACAACCTGATAATGGAGAATCGGCGTTGGAAATAGTTGACCAATTGGTGCGTAGTGCCGCAGTGGATATTGTGGTTATAGATTCTGTTGCCGCTCTTGTACCTCGTGCAGAGATAGAAGGAGAAATGGGGGATTTGCAAGTTGGTTTGCAGGCTCGTTTAATGAGTAAAGCCTTACGTAAAATCGCTGGTAATATTGGGAAATCTGGTTCGACAGTTATCTTTCTCAATCAATTAAGACAAAAAATAGGTATGACCTATGGAAATCCTGAAGTTACCACTGGTGGTAATGCTTTAAAATTTTATGCTTCTGTGAGGTTAGATATTCGTCGTATTCAAACTCTGAAAAAAGGCAGTGAGGGTGAATATGGTATTAGAGCTAAAGTCAAAGTTGCTAAAAATAAGGTAGCTCCTCCTTTTCGTATTGCTGAGTTTGATATTATCTTTGGTACTGGTATTTCTCAGATTGGCTGTATGCTCGATTTAGCAGAAAAAACTGAGATAGTTACCCGCAAAGGTGCTTGGTATAGTTACGATGGAGACAATATTGCTCAAGGTAGAGATAATGCTGTTAAATATTTGGAAGAAAATCCTGAATTTGCCCAGATGATTGAAGAGAAAGTCAAATCGGCATTAGAAATGAATAATCAAAATTCTTCTAATAACGATGAAGAATCTTTACCTGATGACGATTAATTAAAAATACAACTATAACCGTCGTAGAGACTCTGTATACAATGTCTCTACGAATATTTTGGGAGGGATGTATCGTTTTTTTCCGAAAATGCGATCGCACTCATCTATAAATCATTAGTCCTTTGCTCACCTTTTATCACAAATATTCTCTAACGCTAAGATAATTTCATTCTTTCTGCTCATCTGCACTGATGGATTTTTGATTATAAAGACTCATAGCTTTTTCGACTCCATCTTTTAAGCAAGAGGTAATAGCATCTTCTGTTAAGGTCATTAATTCTCCGATAACTTTTTTTTCTGAACTAGAAAACTGACCTAAAACATGACCAATAGTGGCACTTTTCCCCCCAGATTTGCCGATACCAAGACGAAAACGAGGAAATTTTGGTCCTCCCACATGACTAATAATCGACTTCATGCCATTATGTCCTCCTGCTGAACCAGATAACCGTAATCTCAATCTGCCAAAAGGTAAGTCCATATCATCATAGATGACTAAAATATCTTCTGCTGCTAATTTGTACCAATTTAAAATAGCCTGAACCGATTGCCCCGAATTATTCATATAGGTCAAAGGTTTGACTAGTCTTATTTTTTGTCGATTTGGTGCTATTCCTTCTGTGAATAAAGCTTTAAATTTAGTACTTTTTTGCCAACTAAATCCCCATTGATTCGCTAAATAATCTACCACCTCAAAACCAATATTATGTCTGGTGTGATCATATTTTGTTTCGGGATTTCCTAATCCAATTAACAGTTTAGGAATAATTATATTTTTTTCATTATTCATGATCAATCTCTTCATTATTACTTATTCTTCATACCAACTAGCACGCCATGCCACTTCTGCCTGAGCGATCGCATATTCTTCTTGTACTTGGTCATATTCTTCACTTAAATCACTTAATTGAGTCAGAATTTGTGTCATTTTTTGTTTAATTAAATTCAATGTAGAATCATGAAATTCTAAATCATTAATCCTCAAACAAATTGCTACTATTGGTGTAAGATCAAGCTCATCAGACTTAGGTTCTTTTTCGATAAAAAGACTCAATAAATTAGGTGCACCACTGACAATTGAAGTATTCTCTTCTGCTTCTAATGCGATCGCTAAAATTTGATTTGGTATTTTATCTGATAAAATATTTACTTCTTGTAAAGATTTATTAGTTTTATTTGACAAATCAGTTAAACGTTCTTCCAAAGAATCATCTAAATTAAATTGAAAGTTAATCAACTCTTCTGGCTTTACCTGTAAGAAATTAGAATTTATTTTTAAATTACTTTCCTTGCTCATCACTTCTTGCTGAACATTATCTTCATTTTCAACTATTTCTTTTTCTATTTTTTCAGATACTTCTGAAATCGGTAAAATCGCCAGAATTTCTTGGTGTAGATTTTGTACAAAAAGATTTTCAATTATATCTATTTGCTTGAAACCATTAATTAGTTGTGCAGGAAATTCAAGGGCTAAAACTTTAATCTTTTCTTGTAATTTTGTTCTTTGACCATAGCTTAAATGTAAAAAAGCTTCTGGATATTTTTGAGTACAAATTTGATAAGTTGCCACCATTATTTCTCTTTGAACAACTTTAATCAAATGAGGTAAATAATCCTTATATAAATCCTGTAATTTTTCGGCTAAATCTATTACTTTATTATCTAAAGCTTTAAAATTATTTTCTAATTGTTTAATTGACTTAGTCATTTCAGTTAATAGTTATCAGTCGTTTGTTGACGAGCAATTGTCCAAGATTTAATTGATCATGAGCCATAAATATTGTAGAGACGTCGCAAGCAACGTCTCTACTTTTTAATCATAAATATTTGGGGACTTTTATTTTAAGCCAGTTTGTGCAGCCACTTCATCGGCAAAACTAACTTCTTCTTTTTCAATGCCTTCCCCTAAAACAAAACGGGTAAAACGACGTACTTGAATATTTTCACCAATTTTCGCAACTTGTTGAGTAATCAACTCTTCCACAGTAATACTTTGATCACGAATGTAAGGTTGACTTAATAAGCACATTTCACCCAGACGTTTTTGTACTCTACCTTCAACAATTTTTTCACGAATATTTTCAGGTTTATTCGCTAAATCCTCTCTGCCCATTTCGATTTCTTTTTCCTTCTTGACAACTTCAGGCTCAATGTCGTCAATTTTAATTACTTCAACATTAGGACAAGCAGCTATTTGCATAGCAATGTTTTTCGCTAAACTTTGAAAATCCTCTCTACGAGCGACAAAATCAGTTTCACAGTTTACTTCCACAATAACTCCAATGCGACCACCTGTGTGGATATAGCTTTCCACAATTCCTTCAGCCGCAACTCTACTCGCTTTTTTGCCCGCTGAGGTGATACCTTTTTGACGTAACCATTCTACTGCCTTCGCTGTGTCACCATCATTTTCGACTAGGGCTTTTTTACAATCCATCATCCCTGCATTAGTCTTATCTCTTAATTCTTTTACTAATTTTGCAGATATAGTTGCCATAATATTTACTTTAATTTAATAAAATTTATCATCAATAATGATGACATGAATTGAACCAGATTGAATCGAATTTAGAATTCAAAACCTCAAAAATTTTACATACAATCATATATAATCTCTCTCCCTCAAATTCTTTGGGCAAGATAACTTCCAAGTATTGAATTTAAAATTCACTCATCTTTTAAAACAGAATTATTTTGTTTAGTTGTAGTTAGGAGCAAAAAAAAATTCTCCTAACTATAAATCTACAGAAATAAAAATCTTAAACTTGAGAATGATTAAGATAATTTAGAAACAAATAATTTACTAATAATAGGTAGTCGGATAACTTATGATCATTCTATCAATGACGATCGTCTAAAGCACTCTAGAAAAATTATTTTCATTCTCCCTATCAATTAGTATTTTTATTTTACCCAAATCTCTTGTTCATCAAAAGTTTAATTATTCTTCTTCTCCACTATTGTCAACTTCTTCAGTGACTAATTCTTCACCTTCTTCACTATAATTAGCTTGGCTTTGTTCTAAAGCCGCTTCTAATTCATCGATTTTTTCTTCTGCTGCGGCTTTACCATAACGTCCTTCATAAATTGCATCAGCTAATTTACCGATAATTAATTTAATCGAACGAATTGCATCATCATTAGCAGGAATAGCATAATCAACTAATTCAGGGTTACAGTTAGTATCCAACATCGAGATAACAGGCAAATTAAGTTTTTCACATTCTTTAATTGCATTATGTTCTCTACGGATATCGATGATAACCACGACATCAGGAATGCGACGCATATCCTTAATACCGCCAAGATACTTTTGTAACTTATTAAGTTCACGACGTAAAACAGAAGCTTCTTTTTTTGGTCTTCTATCTAACGCACCACTTTCTTCTAACTCTTCTAATTCTTTTAATCTACCAACACGAGATTTAATGGTTTCCCAGTTAGTGAGCATACCACCCAACCAACGTTGGTTAATATAAAAACCACCACAACGAGAGGCTTCTTGGGCGATGATAGCTGCAGCTTGACGTTTAGTACCAACAAAGAGTACTTTTTTGCCATTTTCAGCCGCTTTTTTTAGATAATCATAAGCTTCATCTAACAACTGTGCTGTTTGCACTAAGTCGATGATATGTACCCCATTTCTAGCTGTGTAGATATAGGGATCCATTTTTGGATTCCAACGACGAGTCTGGTGACCAAAGTGGACACCACAATCCAATAGCTCTTTTAAGCTTACTACTGGCATGAATATTTCTCCTTTTTTTTCGGGTTAATCCTCCACCTGGCTAAGTTTTATTTCTACAAGAGAAACACCCGATCGACCAGATGTGCGATTTTTTGACAACTTTTCTAGCTTATCATAACTAACTTTTTTTAACCACAAAATTTTCTGGGTCAATGGGAATTTCCTTGTTTTAAATATCGATGATCAATAAAAATCAATGACGATAAATTGAATATTTTGTTGTCAAGTATCAACTGTCAATTATTAACAGAGGAATTGCGATCTGGTTGTTTTTTGCCTCAAAAAGGGGGTCAAATTTTACAGTTCTTTACAAAAATACGAAAAAATGTAAAAAAATCGTGAAAAACTATAACTTTTCAACATTTCAGTGTTTAATCATGTAATATCAGATCTAGTGCTAGAAAGAGGAAAACACTGATTTTTAGGTTGTTTCAGCTATTAAAATCAAAAAAACAATTTTTAGTAACTATAAAACATTAATCAATAGGAAATAAATTCATGAATAAAGGTGAATTAGTAGATGCAGTAGCTTCTAAAGCTGAAGTAACAAAAAAAGATGCTGATAAAATTATCAGTGCTGTTGTCGAGTCCATAATGGAAGCTGTTTCTTCAGGTGATAAAGTCACATTAGTGGGTTTTGGTTCATTTGAACGTCGTCATAGAAAAGCTAGAGAAGGACGTAATCCTAAAACAGGGGAAAAAATGGAAATTCCAGCAACTGAAGTACCTGCTTTTTCTGCTGGTAAATTATTCAAAGAAAAAGTGGCTCCACCTAAAAACAAAAAATAAGAATTATGATACAAGAGCAAAGATCAACTATTTTGGTTTGATTTTTGCTCATTTTAATTACTCACTGTTATTTTGACTAGACCAACTCATGGAGGTAATCTAGATTGGGCAGTCAGTTTGATTAACTGCCCTCGTTCTGCGATTATTGATTTTTCGGCTAGTATTAATCCTTTAGGGCCTCCTAATAGTGCCATGGAAGCCATTGGTAAAGGTTTATCTGAATTACAACATTACCCAAATCCAGACTACAGTCAATTTTGTGAAGTCATTGCTCAAAAACATCAACTCACAAAAGAATATATTTTGCCTAGTAATGGTGCGGCAGAGTTGCTGACTTGGATAGCTTGGGAAGTTAATTCTGGGGATGGGATGTTACTTCCAGCACCTTGTTTTGCTGATTATAAAAGGGCTTTAAGGACTTTTGATCTCGATTTCACTTCATATCCCCTTGATTCCTTAGAAACGAAATTTAAGATTACTGATAAAGGTAATTGGGCTTTATTAATTAATAATCCTCACAATCCTACTGGTAAGTTATGGACAAAGGAAACTCTAATTAAGCATTTAGCTGATTTTGCATTAGTGATTGTCGATGAGGCTTTTATGGATTTTTTGCCTCCTAATGAGCAACAAAGTTTAATTGAACTTGTTAAAGATTACGATAATTTAGTGATTTTAAGATCTTTAACCAAATTTTATAGTTTACCTGGTTTAAGAATTGGTTATGGGGTAAGCCATCCTGAAAGGATTAGACGTTGGCAAAAATGGCGAGATCCTTGGAGTGTCAATACTTTAGCGGCTTTAGCAGGTTGTGCTGTTCTTGAAGATAAAAATTTTGAAAAGCTGACATGGGAATGGTTGCCTGTTGCGAAACACAATTTAGTTCAACAACTCGCTAATATTGAGCAATTAGAAGTCTTCCCTAGTCATGCTAATTTTTTATTGGTAAAAAGCGAGATGACTGCCCCACAATTACAGCTAAAGTTATTGCAAGAGGATTGTATTTTCATTCGTGATTGTTTGAGTTTCCCTGAATTAGGAAAACAATACTTTCGTGTTGCCATTAAGAAGGATCAAGATAATAACAAATTAGCTAATGCGATCGCACGAATTTATCATAATTCTCTGTAGAATAAAAAACTGAATATCCGAACGCTTTGAGAAGTTAACTAACACAATTCAGTTTTTTTCTTTAAATTAATCGTTATCCCAAGTTTCATGGGCAATTAAGTCGGAAATATGATCACGAAGTAAATAGTCACATTGTTCTAGTTCACATTCTACACAAACCCATTCTCTGGCAGGAATATATTGACATAATATGTAGATAGGTTGGTTGCGACTAATTGAACCTTTTTCGACTAACTGACGTGCTTCATCTCTGATCATGTCGATGGAATAGTGTTGAGCATTTTTATCCAAGGTTTTCATGACATTACACCCCTTGTATTTTCTTCTGTTAATTATTAATATAGTTTAACTTACAGAGAATAAACATAGTTACTTAATGTATCTTAAAATGCATTTTTCCGCAAAATGTAGTAAACATAAACTATTGGAATAGCTGAATTAGAAGTCAAAGTTAATTATAAAAAGTCTCCTTTTTGGAAATTGTGCTCATGATACATAGGGAATAAGTTTTCACAGACAATCCTTTGTGCGTAAGGCATTTGTCCATAACTAAACAGCCACGGTGTCTCTTCTAATAATTGTGATCGAAACCATTTTAATACATAAGGACTACCATAAATAACCAATGCTTGGATCTGATTTTTTGTCAACAATCGTTGATAATTTTCCTGCATGACGGAATTTAATCCCGCACTACCTCGAAAAGGATTACCACGAATGAAAACTTGTAAGAGCATCAATTTTTGTTCATATTGGGTGAAGTGTAGATTTTTTTGCTCAATGATTTGGGTTTGATAGTTGAAACTTTGGGGAATGGCGATGGCAGGAGTTTGTCTATCTAGAAAATCACAAGTTAACAGATCATCCACCACTACTATATTTATTCCCTGAACAATACTTTTTAAGGGCAATTTGCCTTTCTTTACAAGACTTTCTTTTAAAATCTCATTTACAGAGCTAAGTGATTCTGAAGTAGCAATATTATCAATAGCCAGAGGTTTAATTTTAGGTTCAGGAGAAAATATTTTATTTTTGGCTTGAGCAATTCGAGCTAAACTGCGATCGATTCTAGCTTCTGATAAGATAGCATTATTAACAGCTTGGACAATGGAATTAATTGCTGCTTCAGGGTTTTCAGGCATCAATAAAATATCTGCCCCTGCTTGTATGGCTTTAACGGCAATTTCTTCGGTGGAAGCATATTTAGCCACGCCACCCATGATTAAAGCATCAGTGACAATTAAGCCTTCAAAACCCATTTTTTCTCTTAATTGTTCTGTCAAAATGGGGTAAGACAATGTCGCAGGATTGACTTTATCGAATGCTTCAACTAACAAATGAGCAGTCATTACCGTATCAACACCTTCGTTGATGGCTTGTTGAAATGGAGGTAATTCGACTTCATTTAATCGAGCAAGACTATGACTGAGGCGAGGTAAATCTAAATGAGAATCCGTGGCGGTGTCACCATGTCCGGGAAAATGTTTAGCGGTAGTTAAAATTGGTAATGATTGACAACCTTGAATAAATGCGGTTGCTAAATCGCTCACTGTTTGAGGATTGTCACCAAAGGCACGAACGTTAATTACGGGGTTTTGAGGATTGTTATTGACATCAGTAATGGGAGCTAAAATCCAGTTGATGCCGATAGCCAAAGCTTCTTCGGCAGTGATTTTACCCATTTTTTGAGCATATTCTTGAGCTAAGGGTCGATTTTCGATCGCAATTTGAGATAATGTCATTGGTGGAGGAAACCAAGTTGCACCAGAAAATCTTTGCCCGACTCCTTCTTCTATGTCGGCAGAAATTAACAAAGGTGTTTTTGCCCATGATTGTAATTGTTGAGTACGATAAGCAATTTCGGCACAGCTACCACCTAAAAGTATTATCCCTCCGATATTAAATTCTTGTAACCATTTTTTAAGTTGTGTTTGAGTGGCTTCCCATGCTGGATAACGAATTTGATGGTCAAAAAGATAGCCTGTGGTGCGTACAACTATTAATTGTCCAATTTTTTCTTTGAGGGATAATTTTTCTGTCATATTTTTCTACACAAGGGGAAGATACATAATGGCATTATGCCTTATAAGGTTTCAAGACGATCAATTAATTTGAGATCAATAATAAAGTAATCATGGCAAGAGTTTCATCTATTAATATTCTGAGTCATGAATGTCAACTTAAGATGAAATTATTACTCTGGCAAAGGTTTTAAGTTTTTAATCCTATCTTGCAATCAATTGACAAGGTGAATAGATTACGTTTATTAAAGACATTTGCATCAAAAAAAGTACCAGAGTTATACCTCCTAAATTCCCAACCCCTCTGTCTGTCGTCATCTCGCCTTTTTAAAGAGAGAAAGGAGGATTTGTCTTTAATAAGTTGTATTTTCACTTCCAGAAATTACCTACGATGTTTCAATACTGATACATATTTTTGTGGAAATAATCTTAATTGATACTACAATTCTTGAAAATCAGTCAAAGTAATGATTAAATTATCGATCGATATTCTCCTATCACTTCTATTAAACCGATAATATTATTATTAAGAGTTTCCAAATCTTCTGCGGGTATCCACCATTGTGTATGAATATCTGAACCCACTTTTTGTATGGGATAATTTTCCATAAAAGAAGACTTAACCGCAAATTTGGTTACATATCCAACTTTTTCGTCACGAACATTCCATTTTTTAGTTATCTCAATGGCATAGGCTTCATTGGTAACTGGATAGAAAATTGGTTGCTCTGATAATCGAGGAAGCCATTTGGTCAAACCTGATTGTTTAACTAATTCCAGTTCTTTTTGTCCTGTGGGGCGATAGGGTATTATTATATCGGTCATTTGAGAAAATTGAGCAAAAATATGGATAAATATTGTCTGAATTTATTTTTGGATATCTCGAAAATATATTTTGAGGATTTTTTAACCAAGTTGATTATAAAAATAATTATCATTCATGACTAAGGAATGAGAATTAAATAAAATAGTCAAGTTGATAAAAAGGCACTATAGTATAGTGGCAAAAAAACTAACTAATATGATGTTGCTCCAAAGTTAATGATTATGAAGCCAATAAAACCTTATGATCTCAAAATAGAGGAAAAAATGATTAGATACTATCACACTCTATCAGAAAAACAACGAAGGCGTTATGCGGCCAGCAATTCCAAATTCGGAATGTAGCTAATAATACAGAAATAATGTTGTTCATATTCAAAGACTGGTTAAGAAACGAATGTAGGTTTAGAGATGAGTCAAACCAGACCGTTGGAAAACATGGCGTTAAGTTTTTCAGTATTGTTAGAATATCTTCACCAATGCATTGGTCAACTCCCAGATCCGAGAAAGGCGAGTAATGCGACTCGCTATAGCCTCAAGGATATGGTCTTAGGAGCATTTTCCCTATTTTTCATGCAGAGTGAATCCTTTTTGGAGTATCAGCGCCAACTTCACAGTCGCTGCGGTCAGGACAATGCTCAGACTTTGTTTGGCTTGGAGAAAGTACCCACTGTTCCTCAGATTCGCAACGTTTTGGATGGGGTTGATGCTACCCATCTGTGGTCGATATTTGTCTGGTGCTATCAAGCCTTGGAACAAAGAAAGTATCTCAAACGGTTTGAGCGATTGGGCAAAAACCTCTTAATTGCCCTTGATGGAATTCAATATTTCAACTCCGAGAAAATTGATTGTAACTGTTGCTCAACCCAAACTCACCCCTGTGGTAAAGTTACCTATTCTCATAAGGCTATCTTTCCTGTGATTGTTGCCCCAAAACAGGAGCAGGTGATTTCTTTACCCCCTGAATTTATCACCCCTCAAGATGGTCATCACAAGCAAGACTGTGAGCAAAATGCAGCCAAACGTTGGATTGAGACCTATGGTGGTTTATTTAAAGACCGAGATATCACTTTATTAGGAGATGACCTATTTTCTCACCAACCCATATGTGAGTTGAGTTTGACTCACCAATTCAACTTTCTCTTTGTCTGTCTGCCACAGTCTCATAACACTCTCTATGAATGGGTGGATTATTTGGAGAAAAATGGGGAGCTAAGAACCTTTTCGCAACGACATTGGAATGGACGTTATTTTGAACTCTGGAATTATTTATTTCTCTCTGATTACTTGATTAGATTGCCAAACTTTCCAAGCTCCTATACATAAGCCTATATTTCCAATCACAGTGGTTAGAGCTTGAAGAGTTACTAACCATTCCCAAGATTCGGCATTATCAAATAAATGCCATGTACAGGCACACATGGCACTAATTAAAGCGGGTAACATACCATAAGCTAACCAATACCAACTGATATCTTTAGTAACTTCTCCGTAACGCCAAACAAACCAAATTGCCGCCATCCATTCAATAACACTAGAGACATGTACCATCCATGTGGGGATTGATAGTGAGTGCATAGGTATGAGTCCTTCGTTTAATTGTTTAAAATTTATTATCAATACGCGATGTGCAACTTAAAATGAAAGAATAATGGTTTGAAGGTTAATTTTGGATGATTTAATGATTTCAAAGCCTTTAAAACTAATAGTTAAAAATTAGTTGCACATTGCGTTATCAATATATAAATATATCATTTAAACTTTTAGAACTTGTGGGAAAAGTTCAAGGATTACTATAGTTCGGTTTTAAAGATTATCCCAACCTAAATATATGCGATAAAAGCGATCGCATTTTCTCTGACAACATTTTTGAAACTCACTGGAAATGGTAAAAGCGAATAACTATGGATTACAAATTGTAATCAAACTTAAGCCTGAAGATAGAAGTAATTGATCACTCATTGTTGAAATGACACAATCTTCATCATTGTTATATTCACAGTTTATCTTTGTGAAATAAAACAGTAGAAGGGAATTAATCATTTGATAAACAATTTACCGAACTTATTTGTGATTTTAAGGCATTCAAACTAATACCAGCACGATGGGAGACGATCGCACCTAACGCTTCTAAATATGATTTTACCTTAATAACATTCATTCCTAACATTTCAGGATAAACATTTAAAACAGTTTGATTCTCTTCCACTGCAATAATTTGAGTATTTAAACCAGCAAAACTAAAAATGGCACTACCACCACAAGCATCTATCGGAATAACTAAACTATCAATATCTTCTGCCCAAAGACTATCCGAATTTTGCTTAAGAGTATATTGAGGTGCACGACTTAAACCAACTAACACACAAGATAAAAAAGTATAACCTAACTCTTCAGCCGCAGCTTTAGGAGAAAGATTTATATCCACAGGAATACCAGATAAGGCAGGAGCATGGGCACAGGGAATCGCAAATTCTCTGACTAACAAATGAGAAATAACCGCCTCCGCACCAGCTAAAGCATCCACACCACTACCATAACGATAATCTTCTAAGGCTTGGCTATCTGTATCATCAGGAAACCTAGCAACTACAGCAATGGCATTAACTCCTGCTTGGGTAATTAGTTTTTCTGCCGAACGCAATAAACTGTCAGGATGACCAATAGTACCCCAACTTGCTCCGCTATGGGCAATTCTCAGCTCTACATTAAGAGATTGATCGGTAATAATATAGTCACTAACGTTGATACCCAAAGTGGCTCTAATTGCATCACAGGCTTGAATATGACGATGTCTTAATTCAGTTTCGATGCCTTTATCTAAGATAAGTCCAATTTTATTTTGTACTACTGATTTTAGCCCCCATTCACCGTTAGCAAATTTATCAAGGGCATATCCTTCCACATAGTCTATATTGGGACTAGACCAATACAAACTAGCTCCATTCATGACATTAGGATGAGTAATTAGACGATCGCAAATTTGTGCCATCGCCCTAGCCACGGGTAATCCGTCTCCTGCATAACCGCCGATACTAGCACCGATTCCCGTGGGTATAATTAGAACGGTAGAATAAGATCTATTTTGCACGATTTACTTAGTGACGATCGCTTCTACTTCAATTTTTTGGGATTTTTCATCTACTTTTGTCACCGCCCAACGTAAAGGTTTTCCTTCCTGTTCTAATTTTCGCTCTATTTCTTTTTTCATTTTAAGAGGATTAGCTTGTAAATCTATTTCAGCAGAAATAAAATGAGTTGTCATAATTTTAGCTATTAACTATTATTGATGGTTGCAATTATTGTATCGAAGGAAGGGTTTAATAACCAAATAATTAGTCATAAAAGGTTCAGTGAATTTGAGAATTGAGAATGACCTAACTTTAAATTTGGAGACTTTTTATCTTTCGTTATGCCTTATTCTATTGTTCATCAATAAAGACTAAACTTCTGTTTCCCAATCAGGACAATTTTCATTTTTCCAACCATAAGGGTGCATTGCACAAACTAATAAATTACCACCATAGCTATGACCATGATAATTACTACAACCTACACAAGCAGGATGTTTGAGTGGATTAGCTTTTCTTTTATCATCATCAGTAAACCATTGCTCCCAATCTCGTGTATTATTCCCTGACGAGTCATTTTGATTGTCAATTTCATTCTCAAATTCGTTTTCGAGAAAAAAATCCATTAACTCGGTGATAAATGTCTCGGTTTCCATCATCCAGTCATTAAACTCGATCGAGATATCATCTATATATTCTTCACATTCTTCTACCCATTGTTCCATTTCCTGACTAACAATATTTATGGCTTGATCAATATCTTCATCAATATGTTGAGAAAAATTATCTATATTTTTTTGTATATCAGTTAGCCAGTTAATGATATTTTCTTCCCAGTTATCCATATCTATCCTTTATTTTGGATCGCTATTACTTACTTTAATTTATTCGATTTTGGAGGTAATTATTTGGTTTAATTTTATGAATATTTTAATTCTGCACTTTCATTACTTCATCAAGGTATAAATTAGCCAAGATCAAAAGAAAGTCACAAGGCTTTTCAGGTGGGAAGTGCTGATGATAGCTTATATACAACAACCATATATTTATTAACATTACCCACCATTTTAGCTTGAAATTTTAGTTTTTCTATAAACTGTCTGCTTTGAGTGATAAATCCTTGATTTCTTTTTCTAAAACAACAATTGTTTCTTTGTTTTCCTTTATTTGCGCTCCCAATGATTTTCTTTGTTTCTGACAAAATTTACGAAAGTCTAAACTGGATAATTTGGCACAAGAAACCTTAATTTGTTCTTCTAATTTTTCATTATCTGTTTTGAGATATTCAATCTTATTTTCTTTCTCTTTGATTGCATAGGTTAATTCTAGTTTTTCTGGACTATCTTGCTCCGTCTGTTCTGAGTTTGCCATTTCTTCTTCCAAAACAGAAGGTTGGTTGTTATCACCATAATCGGAATCAATAGGGGGAGGAAGAGTTTCGTTAACCGAAGGAGTTTGATTAACAGGAGGACTTTGATTTCTTAACTTTAATTTTGTACCACCAATATTGGTTAAATCTATACAATTAGAATTTTCGTCAATCATATAGTATTGAGATGTACATTGAGCTTGAGATTTAAGAGGTAAGGTTGTTAAATTCAAAACAACGATCGATGCTATAAAGAACTTAAATTTATTTAACATATTAGGTAAATCTGTTTTTCATAGTAATAATAATACTTTTTCAGTATAACAAGACAACTGTCTAATCTTCGTCACAGATCATCGTCTAGATTCCTCTGTTACAAAGCGATTGAGTTTATTCATCGTCATCTTCATCGACAATAATTTCGATCGTTCGAGGAGCTGAAGATTCATCAGAATTGCTAGAAGAAGAAATTCGCTGTTGTTGAAGCATTTCTTCGACAAATTTACGAGCTTCTTCAGTATTTATCTTCCCTTTATTAACCATCTCATCAGTCATTTCTTGTAGTTTTTGAGCAAAATCTGGATAAGATGTGATTGCTTCTGCTTGTTGTTGTAATTCTTGCAATGTTTCGTTGGCTTTTTCGACTGCCATACCTGCAATACCAATACCTAAATAAAGTGCTTTTTGTAACAAATTTTCTGATTCCGCCATGAGGTTACTATCACCAAAAATATTAATTAATTCTAGTTTAACAAAACTAATTAAGTAGCTCAAACCAATAAAATCTTTCTATAAACTAATTGTTGATTATTTGACCTACTTGGTAAAGTGAACTAGGATTTTTCCCAGATTATTCTCCAGACAAATTCAAAACATAAAGTATAAAATTGTATCAAGCATTGAAAAGGGTGCGACCTGATTTTGATGTTGGAAGAAAGGTCATAAAATTTTTGCTCTATAAGGTATTTATTAATCCATAAAATTAAGAAAATACTGTAGCTAATTATATGTTCTAAAATTTTCTAAAAACCTCTTTAATGGTGAATCACAGCCATAATGTATCAGAGGAGAGTCGCACCCGCTGGAATTATCTCAATGTCAAAAACATAGCCAAAAAATCAAAGAGAAATTAGAGGCAGCAGTGACTTATTTTAAAAATCATCGCCATCAAATGAAGTATGGTTTTTACGGTGAGCAATGTTATCCGATTGGTTCGGGAGTGACAGAGGCAGCATGTAAAACCGTCATCAAACAACGCTTGTGTTGTTCAGGTATGCGATGGAAAGAAACGGGGGCAGCAGTAGTACTAAGTTTAAGAACATTAGTATTAACTCCCACTCGTTGGTCTCAATTTTGGAACAAACTCAATCAATATGGCTTTCCTACTCTCTCTTCTTTGTAGTATTTGAAGGTCGCACCCGATCAAAGAAACCCCTACCAGTATTAAAATCATTACTGTCCAAGCCGAACATCGACGCATCAACCAAGTTTTCGGCAATAAAAAGAAATTAATGATTCCTGCCAAAGGACAAGAAAAAGTGTTAGAAGCCATTGGCAGTGTGTCTCAACTGGTAACGATTCACTCGGATATTGGTGGTGGTACCCAAGACATTCCCGAAGTCCCCGCAAATGCGACTCCTCTGGTTCATCTTTTACCCGCAGGGGACGGTTTGAAAGTGGCGGTGTTATCCCGTCCGTTTGGAGAAGAAGGCCCTTATTATCGACCTGGACATGGCGGTATGACCATCATCGCCGAGATTAAAGGAGAAAGGTTACAAACTAAACGAGATTTAGATTTAGAAACCAAATTAGCCTCTAATGCGATCGCATCTTGCTCCACTTTTTTACTTTATTCCGACTACGAAGGAGAATGGATAATTGAAAATCCCGAAGACTGTCTGGAATTGTTATTAGAATTGCAAGAATTAGGTGAACAGGTAATTATCGAATGGCCTAAAGGAGAAAAACTGAGAGTTTCCCATAAAGCTAGTTTCGAGAATCTTCGCTTGCAAATAAGTAGTCAACAAGATTGGTTTTCGGCCACAGGAGAATTAGAGTTAGATAATGATTCCGTCTTGCAATTACAAGAGTTACTCGAATTGTTAAAAAATAATCCTAGTCGTTTCGTCAAACTTGGTGAAGGTCAATTTTTAGCTCTTACCGAAGAGTTTCGTCAAAGGTTAAATGACTTAGAAACTTTTTCGGAGAAGCATGGCAAAGGCAGACGTTTTCATCCTCTTTCCTCCCTCGCTTTAGAAGAGTTTGTCGATGATGTTGGGCAGGTAAAAGCAGATGCAAAATGGAAAAGTCATCTTAAAAAATTACGGGAAATGGAGACTTTAGAACCCAAAGTACCTTCTACTTTACAAGCCGAATTAAGGGATTATCAACAAGAAGGTTTTGAGTGGTTAGCCCGTTTGTCTCATTGGGGAGTTGGTGCTTGTTTAGCTGATGATATGGGTTTGGGTAAAACTTTACAAGCGATCGCAATTATTTTGACTCGTGCGCCTCAAGGTGCGACGTTGATTGTTGCCCCGACTTCTGTGGGTTTTAATTGGCAAACTGAAGCAGAGAAATTTGCACCCACATTAAATCCTATTCTATTTGGTAGTGGCGATCGAGAAGCGGTTTTAAACAACTTACAACCCTTTGATTTATTAATCTGTACTTATGGATTGTTGCAACAGGAAGAAGTCGCCGAAATGTTGGCTCAAGTGCAATGGCAGACGATCGTTTTAGATGAAGCCCAAGCGATTAAAAACATGGCTACCAAGCGTTCTCAGGCAGCGATGAAACTCCAAGGAGAGTTTAAAATTATTACCACAGGAACTCCTATTGAGAATCATTTAGGGGAATTGTGGAATTTATTCCGTTTTATTAATCCGGGGTTATTAAGTTCAAGAGAAAAGTTTAATCAACGCTTTGCTAATGCGATCGAAAAAAATAAGGACAAACAAGCGAGTAAACAGTTGAAGAAACTAATTCAACCATTTTTATTACGTCGTACCAAAAATCAGGTTTTAACCGAGTTACCTTCTCGTACCGAAATTACTTTACAGGTGGAATTAAGCTCAGAAGAAACGGCTTTGTCTGAAGCATTAAGACGAGATGCGATCGCTAAATTAAATGAAAGTGATGGTCAAGCTGGGGCGAAACATTTACAAGTTTTAGCTGAAATAATGAAATTAAGAAGAGTCTGTTGTAATCCTTCTTTAGTAATGCCAGAGGCTTCTTTTTCTAGTTCTAAATTAAATATGTTTGGTGAGGTTTTAAGTGAATTGTTAGAAAACCGTCATAAGGCTTTAGTTTTCAGTCAATTTGTGGATCATTTGACGATTCTCAAAAACTATCTGGAAGAAAATCAGATTGCTTATCAATACCTTGATGGTAGTACCTCCACAAAGGAACGTCAAAAAAGAGTCAAAGCTTTCCAATCAGGAGAAGGGGATGTGTTTTTAATTAGTTTAAAGGCAGGAGGTACAGGATTGAATCTCACGGCAGCCGATTATGTAATCCATATGGATCCTTGGGGGAATCCTGCGGTGGAAGATCAAGCATCGGACAGGGTTCATCGTATCGGGCAAAAACGTCCTGTGACTATTTATCGTTTGGTTGCCAAAAATACTATCGAAGAAAAGATTGTGCAGTTACACTCTCAAAAGAGGGATTTAGCCGATAGTTTATTAGAAGGAAGTGATGTTAGCGGTAAGATTTCTACTGATCAGTTGTTAAGTTTGATTAAAGAAAATTAACTGTAGCGAACTTGAACGCCTTATGAGTAATTTTTAGTCGCTAGGTGTAATAGTGAAACTAATAACTATTTTATTTGGAACCTGATTAAATTGTTTTTCGATCGATAACTCAGCCAGATCAGAAATTTCACTTAGAGACTTGTCTTGGGGAATATCATCGAAGTTTACAGAGACGGCTGTAAGACTTCCGTTACTCCAATTGAAGCCAATAAAGGGTTTTGAGCCGATTAACTCTTCAAGATCAACAGCCACTGCTTCTGATTGAGCAAAGCCATGACGTATTGTGTTGAGTGCATCACATCCAGCTAGTAGACATCACAAGGAAAAGCATCATAATAAATTTATACATGGGATTGCTCCAAATAGATGCCGAATTTACTGATTATAATTTGATTGAGTTATTACATAATCAGACAAATACAAATTAACGCAATTGAAATATAATATCAAGTCTTTCTATGTGTACCTTTTTAGTTTCAATGGTCTCTTTTATACTTGAAAATTCCTAAATATTATGCATTTACACGGGCATTACTATAAATTATCAATAACAATTTTAATAAATTGATTTATTTGAGCCAAAGTTGGCAGGACAACAATTTTAGTCGTCGCTTTATCTTGTAAGTCACTTATTTGAGATTCGATCGCATCTGTGATTTTACCAGTAAAAAGAAAATAAGGTAATACGGCAATACTTTTAACTTCAGAAACAATTAAATCATTAACCACAGTGTCAATTTGAGGTTCTCTCGACCAATAAGCAACTCTGGCTTGTAACTGAGCGGCAACTTCTTCTAACTCTTGATTTGCTTCTGGTAAACTAGTGCCGTGGGCTAATAAAATTCGATCGCTTGTATTCGCACCTTCAAATTGCGATCGCAATAAATTAATTAAATCTATCGATGTACCAATATTAGGTAGCAATTCTAAAGGTAAAGGAGAATCTCCACAAGCAAGGGAAAATTCCTGAGGAATATCATTAATAACATGAGTACCAGATAATAAAAATAAGGGTAAGACTCTAACTGATTGATAACCTTTAATAGCACTTTCTTGAGCAAAACTAATAATTTTTTGATGTAAAGGTTTTGATGCTAACTCTAAATAAGCAGTATCTAAGAAAATTGATATTTCTTGAGCATACAATTGCAATTGAATATCATTAACTAATTGATGTAATTGTTTGCCATAAAGAGGATTACGACTACCATGAACAACTAAAAAATAAGCACTTGATAATTGACGATCGATAACTGATAATTGATAATTGTTCATTTTTAACGGTAAACTATCCAATGCAGAGTTTATTGTGTCCGTATATATTATGGTAGAAATTTTACCCACTAATTTACAAAAATTACAAGATCAAGTGGCGATTGTTACAGGTGCATCTAGAGGTATTGGTAAAGCCACCGCCCTCGCTTTAGCCACAGAAGGTGCAAAGGTTGTCGTTAACTACGCTAGTAGTAGTGAAGCCGCTGATGCAGTGGTTGCTGAAATTACTCAAGCAGGAGGAGATGCGATCGCACTTTGTGCCGATGTATCCCAGGCTGATGCCGTCGATGAAATGGTCAAACAAACCAAAGCTAAATTTGGCAGAATCGATATCCTTGTTAATAATGCGGGAATTACTCGTGACACCTTGTTATTAAGAATGAAGCTTGAAGACTGGCAAGCCGTTATTAATCTGAACTTGACAGGGGTATTTTTATGTTGCAAAGCCGTCAGTAAATTGATGCTTAAGCAAAGAAGTGGCAGAATTATTAATATCTCTTCTGTTGCAGGAGTTATGGGCAACCCCGGACAAGCTAACTATAGTGCAGCTAAAGCAGGAGTAATTGGTTTAACTAAAACCTTAGCTAAAGAATTCGCCTCTCGTGGTGTGACGGTTAATGCCGTTGCCCCCGGATTTATTGAAACCGATATGACAGAAGGTTTACAAGCAGAAGAAATCCTCAAAGCTATCCCCTTAAATCGTTATGGAAAACCAGAAGAAATTGCTGATATGATTCGTTTTCTAGCCGCTGGCACAGCTTCTCATTACATCACAGGACAAGTATTTAATGTTGATGGTGGTATGGTTATTTAGAATGCAGAATTAAATATTTTTTACTTTCTCTATTTTGCAGAACATCTATCTTCATCAATTATGTTGCTATTTAACCGAAACAATGTAAATAATTGTTGCAATATAATTGACACAACTAACACTTGTTTAATCGGGTAATCATTATTCACTATTAACTATCAACGAATGAACATACCTAATAGCATTACCACCATTAGAATTATTTTCGTTTTTCCTCTAATTTATTTACTTTATCAACCAGATATTAGTTGTCAATGGTGGGCATTAAGTATTTTTCTTATTGCAGCGGCTACAGATTGGTTAGATGGTTACTTAGCGAGAAAATTAAATCAAGTAACAGCTTTAGGTAAATTTTTAGATCCTTTAACCGATAAAATTCTGGTTATCGCTCCGTTATTAGTTTTAATTGAGCGTCAACAAGTACCTGCATGGGCAGTTTTTTTAATTATTGTTCGAGAAATAGTAATTGCTGGATGGCGAATTAATCCAGAGTTAAATCAACAAAAAGAAATCTCTGGGGCAAATATATGGGGAAAACTTAAAACTGTTACTCAGATAATTGCGATCGCTTGTTTGATAATTCCTTTGTCGTCTTTTGAAAAATTTGGTTTAATTTCTTTTTGGTGTGCCGTCATCTTAACTTTAATATCTGGCTTAATCTATTTGATACCTAGTAAGTCTTCTGTTACAGAGTCTTAGCAAATATATTTTGTTAGTTGTAGCAACAAGTTAGTTGATTCGGGCAAATTGTGTGAATCACACCCAGATTGTATAGAAATTTTGCTTTTTAAGCTACAACTGGTTACCTATTTTTTGGGTTATTAATTTGGAACACGGAGTACACAGAGTACAGGGAGAAAAGCTCTTATTGGAATAATTGTCTCTCAGAAGGAGAGAGGGAATTTGCGTGACAATAAAGCAGATATTCAATAGACAATTAGAGAATGAAACAGCCCTGCTCATTACCTTGGCTTGACCACCAAAACCTTTACGTTGAAAGTTATCACCAAAAACAAATATGTCTTCTGGATGCGATCGCACTAGTTTCGAGGATATGTATTTGATTAAATAGATTTTATCCTTATCCAAATTGATTTGTTGATTTGACTAATTATAGGAGTTTAAAAGTATCAAAAAAGAACAACCAATGCTATGATTTTTAACATAAATACATGTATAAGAATTGGAGTATATAAAAAATGGATTTTAGAGTTGTAATCGTTTTATTACCTTTAGGTATCGCAGCTGGATGGGCTATTTTTAATATTGGTGCAGCCGCTATTAGTCAGGCTCAAAAGTTTTTAAATAAAGAAGACTAATTGATTGATAATTGATAATTGATAAAGGTTAACTATCAACTATCAAATATCAACTTTTAACTATTATCTGATTACTGTGACTAAAGTAATTCAACAAGAAACTATTGTAGCGATCGCATCGGCAGTAGTCCCAAATCAAGGTAGTATAGGCGTTGTCAGACTAAGCGGTATCAACGCCTTAATCATTGCCCAAAACATTTTTTCACCTCAAGGCAAATGTAACTGGGAAACTCACCGCATCTTTTATGGTTATATCAAACATCCTCAAACCCAACAGCTAATCGATGAGGTTTTGTTATTGCCCATGTTATCACCACGTTCTTATACTCGTGAAGATGTCATCGAGTTTCATTGTCACGGTGGCATAATTCCTGTGCAACAAATTTTAGAATTATGTTTAGAGCAAGGTGCCAGACTGGCAAACACGGGAGAATTTACCCTCAGAGCATTTTTAAACGGTAGGATTGACTTAACTCAAGCTGAAAGTATTGCTGAAATTGTCGGTGCAAAATCAGCTCACGCTTCACAGGTTGCCCTCGCTGGTTTACAAGGAAAGTTGGCTCAGCCGATCAAAAATATGCGATCGAATTTATTAGATATTTTGGCAGAAGTTGAAGCCAGAATTGATTTTGAAGATGATCTACCACCTTTGAATCAGAAACAAATCGAGATAGACATACACCAAAGTCTAATGCAAATTCAACAGATTTTAGCTACCAAAGATCAAGGAGAATTATTACGAAGTGGTATTAAAGTTGCCATTGTCGGAAAGCCTAATGTAGGCAAGTCAAGTCTGCTAAATGCCTGGAGTAAAAGCGATCGAGCCATTGTCACCGACTTACCTGGCACAACTCGTGATGTGGTAGAGTCCCAATTAGTAGTCGAAGGTATTCCCATTCAAGTTTTAGATACTGCAGGGATTCGAGATACAGAAGATACGGTGGAAAAAATAGGTGTAGAAAGGTCTTTAAAAGCTGTCTCACAGGCTGATTTAATACTTTTAACCGTTGATGCTAGTCAGGGTTGGACAACTGCTGATAATGAAATTTACGAGCAAATCAGACATTTGAATTTGATTTTAGTGATTAATAAAAGTGACATCGGTAAGGTGGAAAAAGTTGTTTATCCCTCAGACATAAAACAAGTGGTTACTACTGCTGTGGCGATTAATCAGGGCATAGAAAACCTCGAAAAAGCGATCGTTAAAACTATTGAAACAGGGAAAACCATCGCTCAAGATTTGGATATAGCAATCAATCAAAGACAAGCTGCCGCTTTAACTCGTGCCAAAATTGCCTTGACTCAAGTTGAAGAAACTATTGCTAACCAATTACCTTTAGACTTCTGGACTATTGATTTAAGGGCAAGTATTCAAGGGTTAGGAGAGATAACTGGAGAAGGGGTTACTGAGTCTGTACTCGATCGAATTTTTAGTCGTTTTTGTATTGGTAAATAATCTATTTAGGGTCTGCTTAATAAGCATGAAACCTTTACTAATAATGCTTAACGGTTAAAATTCACTTCAAAAAATACCAAAAATCCCCTCAAATTCGTATTGTCAATTATCCTTAAGGCTTATAGCTTAACACAACCAACCATTTTTAACTTTTTGAGCAGACCCTATTTATAATCGTTTCCAAACATTTTGAATCTCATCCATAACTTGTTCATTCGGACTAGGATTTATTTGAATCTGAGGATTTATTTCTATACCTGGAATATTTTGATTCCAAGGGGTATTAGGTAAAGATTTCAAATCTAAATTTATAACAGGTCTAAAACCATATTGAGCTAAAATAATTTGTTGTTCTTCTTCCTTTAAAAAATTCATAAATTTTGTTGCTACTTTTGCTTGAGATTTATTAATATTTTTGGTAGGAATTACCGCAGTAATATTAGTTTCGATCGAGGGATTAGGATAATATATTTGGTAATTTTGGGATTTAGTATCTTTAACTTGCAACCAACGATATAAAGCAATACTTTCATAAACAGTGGCAACATCGACATCATTAGGGCCACGAACAATAAATTCTTGCAATAAAATATCAGTAGAGCGTGGCGGTTGATATACTTTCTCTTTGATCAGTTTAAATAGCTTTTCTACTTCACTATTATTAATATCATTAACAGCTAAATTATTCTGTTTTAATTCATTTTTTGCCAACAAACTTAAAGTTAATTGTCCACTATTAGAACGTAAAGGATCTGTAGTTAAAAAATCAAAACTTCCACATTCTTTTTTACCACCTAAATCTTGCCAATTTCTTTTTTCTAGAGCATTTTCAATCTGATTCCAACTGAATTTACCATTAGGAAATAATATTTCTCCTCTTTGTTCCCAAGCAATTCCCACTAAAATAGTTTTAGCGATCGTTTCTGGTTCGTTATAAAATATTTTTTGCTCCCCATTAGTATTTAATATGCCTTGTAATTCGGTAATTAATTGATCATTAGCAGGCATTAAAATAGTAGTTTGAAAATCATTTTTGTCTTCAATAAAATTAGTAACAATATCTTGTGAACCTTGAATTTTAACTTCTAAATTAATATTAGAATTTGCTTGTTCAAATTTTTGTTTAATAACTTGTAAAGGCTCTTTTAATTCAGAACCTGTGACGATAGTTATAGTTTTTGTTTGAATTAGTAAAGGATAATAAGTTACTCCTACTGAAATAGCAATTATTCCTAAAGATATTACCTTGGTAAAAGGCAATTTTTCTTGTTGTTTATTTGCAGATGTTATCTTTCCTGAAGAAGTATTAAATTTGACAATTGATAGAAATTTTTCAGTTAATTTATTCATAATTTATATCAGATATCTCATGATTTATTTTTACTTTTTAATTACATTAAATAGGTTTTATTCTTAATTAGTTAATTTATAAAATTTGTTTGATTTATAGTATTTCTCACAGTTAGAAGGTCCGATTTGAATTTGTAATTCCCCTTTTCTCCCTTTGATAAGGGGAGATGCTGACAGGCTGGGTGGAATTTAGGGGGCTTTAAAAGGAAGACTTTTGCGGTACAAAATTCTAAAGTAAATAACTATTTTCTTGCATAGCAGTTAATTCTTCACTTAAAAGTTGTAAATCATTTAATTCTTGAGAATTAGTTAAATCAGCAGTTCTAAATTTATTTTGTAATTGTTGTAAAATACCTGCCGAATCAGTTATTAAATTAGTCAGAGAAAAAACTTGTGCTTGTCTGGCAGATTCACCTTGTTTGGCTAAAGTAATATTACGTCTGAGACTAGTTTCTAGTTTTTCTAACTGTCTTAAAGCAACTCCTTGAGCAGATCTTTTCTTCTTATTTATTTTTGATAATTTTTTTTCTAATTCTTCTACGGATAACAGAGAATCTCCTCCAGATATTTTATTACTTAAATTCTCTATTTTATGAGGTAATTCTAAAGTGCGATTGCAAGCATATTCGACAGCAGTTAATAAATTCATTTGAGATGAATCATGAAGTAAATTTGTTGCTTCTAAACGTAACTCTTCAGCTTTACCAACTAATAAATTAGCTTCTTTTTCAATAGAATTTAATTCTTTTTGTAAAAGTTTATTTTCTAAATCAATTGTCTGATTATCTTTTCCTAAAATTGCTGAACCTAAAAAGGCAATTAAAACCGTACTAGGCAAAACTATTTTATTAGATAAATTAACAACTCTAACCTCAACAAAAAGAGAAATACCAGCTATTAAAATCACCAAAAGATAATTAAGAGGATTAGCTATTTTCATTAATATTACAACTCCTAATTTAAGATTAAAATTCTAACTGTAAATTGGTCATGACTTGATCGATCGTGTTAGGATCACCTTTACGATAATAACCACTATTTACCGAAGCAATTGTTTTTAAAATATCTGCATTAAACTCACCATCTTCACCATAACCAATAGTAAAAAAAGCAATCCTTTCATCACTATTAAAACCACTTTTAGTAAGTTCTTGCTTCAACTGCTCTAAACTAGTACCTTTTCCTGAATCGACTCCATCAGTAAGGATTAAAACAGCATTGATAGAATCCGATTTGAGATTATTTTTTAACCAATTACGAGCATATAAAGCACTATCATAAGGGTGTAACCTGTTAATGATATGATAAATAATCTAAAAATTAAAAAAGCAA
>JAALKG010000173.1 GCA_011088145.1 Cyanobacteria bacterium MH1_Bin12
AAGCTTTTGGAGGAATTCCTGAAAAGGGTAGGATTTTTATGAGAAAGCCCTGCTACTATTCCCTTAGAAGCTTTTTTTCGTTTTCTTTTAGATTGAGATACTGATGAATTAATCTGATTTGGGCTTTTGCCTCTAGCTGAAAGCTTTTCCATAGAAAACCTCTCTTTATATCAATTTTTATCTCAATTTTATCTCAATTTTATCTCAATTTTTTATCTTCAAGCCCTAAAATATACCCAAAATCTAAATATTATTGAGAATCAACATCGATATATTCAAGACTATAAAAACGTTAGAAAGCTTTAATATAAGGAGTTTTAGGAAAAAGCCTTTGACGAGGATTGAACTCGTGACCTCACCCTTACCAAGGGTGTGCTCTACCACTGAGCTACAAAGGCAGATGGGCCGTGCTGGATTTGAACCAGCGTACGCTAAGCGAACGGATTTACAGTCCGTCTCCTTTAACCACTCGGACAACGACCCTTTTGTTTTCACATTTAATCATTATAGCGTAATTAATAAAAAAAAGCCACTAATTCATTTTTTTATTTTCTGAAAATATGAATAATTATATGGAAATAATTAGTCATTCGATAATAAAAGCTAGTAATTATATATTCATGAATTCGATCGAATTAAAAAATTAAATTATAAATAAGTTACGTAATATTTTAGTAGGAACAGATCTAGCCGCTGTAGTTGCAATTGGCGTAAAAAAAAGCGATCGATTATTTTCAGAAGTACCTCAATTTTAATCTTCCGCCGCTCCTGAAGAAGTTGCTTTTGCCGTAAGCTTAGAATCATTAAATTTGTCGTTTAGACAAGGAGAAGGAGACAAGGGGGAGAGCAGAAGAATTATAAACAAAGCTTGGATGTTTTTTTTAATTACTTGGATGTTTTTTTTATTAAATAATAAATGTAAATTAAATGCATCTTAGCTTACAAGTGATGTCAATTTTGTTTTACCTAACTAAAACTATTTGCTCAAAAGGATTTTTTTCCAATAAGTCAGATATTGGAAAAGGAGTGCAAAGTTTGCACTCCTTGTTATATTCAAAAAAATTTAAAATGGGATCAGTAATCTATTCCTCAACTCAAACAACTGAGGGCTTCTAGTAATCCTCTTGCTTTATTAAGGGTTTCTTGATACTCTTTTTTCGGTTCAGAATCTGCCACTAGTCCTGCACCTGCTTGCACCCAAACTTTATGATTAAGTGAATCAGCCATACTTTCGACAACCATTGTTCTAATGGTAATAGCGGTGTTAAGTTGACCTTCAAAATCATAGTAGCCATATACTCCCGAATAGGGGCCTCTTCTTTCGGATTCTAATTCATTAATGATCTCCATCGCCCTAATTTTTGGTGCCCCACTAACCGTGCCAGCAGGAAAAGCCGCTTTTAGTAAATCCCATGCCGAATAATCATTAGCTAATTCACCGATGACGTTACTAACAATATGCATGACGTGAGAATAACGTTCTATCATCATTAATTCGTCAACTTTAACTGTTCCTTTCACACAAACTCGCCCGAGATCATTTCTTCCTAAATCAACTAACATGACATGTTCAGCTCTTTCTTTGGGATCATTTAGTAAATCTTTTGCCAAAGCTTGATCTTCTTTGTAGTTTTTTCCACGAGGACGTGTACCAGCAATTGGACGCACTGTAACTTTAGTTGAACCACCTACTGTTTTTTCGGCTTTAACCATGACCTCTGGAGATGAACCGATTAATTGCCATCCATTGAAGTTATAGTATGCCATGTAAGGAGATGGATTAATTAAGCGTAGAGAACGATAGAGTTCAAAGGGATTTCCTTGATACTGGGATTGTAATTTTTGAGAGATGACAACTTGAAAGATATCTCCTGCTTTAATATATTCTTTTGCTTTAATGACATTGGCATAAAATTGTTCTTTACTAGTATTGCTTGTACATGTTTTCAAACGTTTATTACCTTGAGGATTATTAGGATTAAATTCCAATGGTTTGGCAGAAACAGGAAGAGGTAGTTGTAGTTTGAGGACTAATTTGAATATTTTGTCACAAGCTTCCTGATATATCTGTTCTAAGCTTAAATGTTTTTGTCTTAAATCAGCATAAGCGATCGCCCAAATTTTACGTTTAACTTGATCAAAAATCAAGAGATTATCGACCTGCATCCAAATTCCATCAGGTAAATCAGTTTCTGCCGCTGGATAAATAGTTACCCTCGGTTCAATCCAAGAAATCAATTCATAGCCCCAATATCCAAATAAACCACCGATGCCAGAGGGTAATTGAGGTAATGTTACAGGGTTAATCGATTCTAAACAATGAGGTATGATATCAAAAGGATTTCCTTCAAAGGATTTAACTGTACCATCACGATATGTTTGTTTGGTTTGTTTTCCCCTTGCTTCTAATATCCAAACAGGATCACAACCTAGAAAACTATACCTACCAAGATTTTCTCCTCCTTCGACAGATTCTAGTAAGAAACTGTAAGGTTGATCTGCACATACTTTATACCATGCTGATACTGGAGTTTCTAAGTCGGCTACTAATTCTTTATAGACAGGGATAAAATTTCCTTGATGAGCAAGTTGAGAAAATTCAGGAAAATCAGGAAAAATCATAAAGTAGTAGTAAGAAGGAGATTAATTTCACAAGATAATTTTAACAAACAATAGGTCATAAAAAGTCAAAATAGTGGATTGCTATTAGCATTGAATCTGAATTAAATTAATTATTGATATTTTTTATGTTAGATTTTTATGTGAAATTACTATAATGTTGAGCAAAAGTAGAAAAGATAGCTATGGGTAATTCAGAAAAAATTTCTGTGGGAATTGTCGGTGCATCTGGTTATGGTGGTGTACAGTTAGTGAGAATATTAATTGAACATCCTCAAGTCGAAATTGTTTATTTAGGTGGTGATAGTAGTGCAGGGAAAGAATATGGTGATTTATATCCTCATCTACGGCATCGAACTCCTACTAAAATTGAATCGATCAATCTAGAGACGATCGCATCTCGTTGTGATGTGGTATTCTTAGGATTACCCAACGGATTAGCCTGTAATATAGCTCCTTCTTTAATTGCCACAGGATGTAAAGTATTAGATTTATCAGCTGATTATCGATTCCAAGATTTAGATCTCTATACAAAATGGTATAAAACTGAGCGGGAAGATTTAGAAACTTCAGCCAATGCCGTTTATGGATTACCAGAATTATATAGAAAAAAAATTAAAAATAGTAATTTGATTGGCTGTCCAGGTTGTTACCCCACCGCAAGTTTATTAGCCTTAGCACCATTATTAAAACAAGGATTAATCGATCCCAATAGCATTATCATTGATGCCAAATCAGGGACATCAGGAGGTGGTAGACAAGGAAAAATTAATCTTTTGTTAGCTGAAGCCGATAGTTCACTGGGTGCTTATGGTATCGCTAAACATAGACACACCCCTGAAATAGAACAAATTTGCTCTGATTTAGCCCGTAGTGAAGTGAAACTTCAATTTACCCCCCACTTAATTCCTATGCCCAGAGGAATTCTTTCCACTGTTTATGGTACTTTGACAGATCCAGGATTAGTTACAGATGATTTATTAACTGTTTATAATGCTTTTTATCGTAATTCTGCTTTTGTAAAAGTGATGGGCAGAGGTATTTATCCTCAAACCAAATGGGCTTGTGGTACTAATTTAGCTTATTTAGGTTTGGAAGCCGACCCTCGTACAGGAAGAGTTATAGTTGTTTCAGCTATTGACAATTTGATCAAAGGTCAAGCAGGACAAGCAGTTCAATGTTTGAATCTTATGATGGGATGGCAAGAAGATTTGGGTTTACCAACTTTAAGTTTTTATCCCTAACAATTCTTGACTAGTAGAGCATCAATTTTGTTTTGCAGAGATAGGCATTCATATTCAAAATTCGAACAAAACACTTTCTCTCCACGCTCTTTTTCTTCCTTCTCCCGTGCTATAGCAAAGGACAAAGGTTAAAATCTCGTCCTTGTCGGACGGGTTTTTTCTTTCTTGCGTATTAGCATTTCCTGGATTAAGTTTAGGTAATGTTGTTAGTGCCTTAGGACTAGGTTCAGTTGCCGTTGGTTTTGCTTTTCAAGATATATTCAATAATTTTTTAGCTGGAATTTTACTTTTATTGCAAGAACCTTTTGGTATTGATGATGAAATAGTTGTCGAAAATTATGAAGGTTTTGTGGAAGAAATTGATATTAGAACTACAACCATCCGTACTTACCAAGGGGAAAAAATCGGGAGCATCCCACTTTGGAACTAAGTACAAATACTCAAGGATGGAGAATTGTT
>JAALKG010000020.1 GCA_011088145.1 Cyanobacteria bacterium MH1_Bin12
TTTTGCTATTATTTCACTGAGTATTTTTACTCATATCCAAACTGGGATGCACCCGATATTTTAACTAAAACTTCATCTAAAACCTCAAACAACTTTAATAATGAGGAAAATTTTGAGCAAGATATAATCAATCAATTTCCATCCGAATCAAACTCGACTTATCCCACTATTATCCCTAATCCGTCGGAAAAACATCTAAGTTTTCCTTTAAATAGTATTCAACAAGCCTACTGGATTGGGCGTACTAACGTTTTTTCTTTGGGGCAAGTCTCGACTCATGGATACCACGAAATCGAAACTGACAATTTAGATTTAGATAAATTTACCTTATGCTGGCAGAAATTAATTGAACGCCATGATATGTTGCGAGCCATAATTTCAGAAGATGGAGAACAACAAATTTTAACTGATGTACCAGCTTATGAAATTCCCCTTTTAGATTTAAGCGGGCAAACAGCAGAAGAAAAAGAAAAGCAATTGTTAGGGATTAGACAACAAATGTCTCATCAACTATTAACAGCAGATGAATTTCCTTTGTTTGAAATCAGGGCTTCAAAAATAACAGCCCATAAAATTCGTCTTCACTTTAGCTTTGATTTTTTAATTATGGACGGATATAGCTATCTACTAATATTTAAAGAGTTAGAACAATTTTATCAAAATCAAGATTTAGTCTTGCCTAAGTTAGAGTTATCTTTTCGAGACTATATCCTCGCAGAAAGAAATTTAATTACCTCCTCTTCTTATCAAGAAGTACGACAATATTGGCTTAATCGTTTAGATAATTTAGCTTCAGCACCTCAATTACCATTAACCAAAAATCCAGAGGAGATTAAAAAATCTCACTTTGTTGGTTATCATGGCAAACTTTCAGCAGTTAATTGGCAAAAACTAAAACTAAAAGCAACACAAATAAATTTGACTCCTTCGGGAATACTCTTAACCGCCTTTAGTGATGTTCTCAAAATTTGGACAAAAGCTCCTAACTTTACACTCAATTTAACTTTTTTTAAACGTTTATCATTACACCCACAGGTGAATCAAATAGTGGGAGATTTTACTTCTTTAATACTTTTAGAAGTTAATCAATCTAAAAATAATACATTTGAAAAGCGATCGCAATTATTACAAGAACAATTATGGCAAGTAGATATAGCTAATAAAATTAGTCATTTAGTCAGCCAAGTATTGAATATTGACCAGATAGAAGCAGATGTGGATTGGTTGAGTGTCGGTGCAACCTCAGTGGATATGATTCGTATTGCTAATCGTTTAGAACAAGAATTTGATTATCGACCTGATTTTGACCAACTTTATCGTCAACCGAATGCGATCGCAACAGCTCAAATAATTGCTTATCAGTCAGAGTTAAACTCACCTTTAAAAACAGCAAATATTCCCACTCAACATCAAGTAAAATATCAAATAATTAAAGATCCCCAGCAACGTAAACAATTAAAAGCTCAACAATTAGGTTTACGAAAAGATCTAGACTCGTTACCATTAAAATTAAGTCAAGCAGATACAAAACAGTTAAAATCGGAATATCACGAACGTAGCACTGTTAGAAAATTTAGTACCCAGAGAATCTCCCAGGAAAATTTTAGTCAATTTATGGCTTGTTTCTCTCAAATAGATTTCAAAAATCAAGCTAAATATTTATATGCCTCTGCGGGTGGTTTATATCCAGTGCGAGTATATATACAAATCAAACCAGACAGAATAGAAGGTATAGAAGCAGGAATATATTATTATCATCCTCAAAAACATGATTTAGCCAAAGTTTCTGATGTCGGTGAATTAGATGAAAGTATACATGAAAGATTAATTAATCGACCAATTTATCACTCAAGTGCATTTTCGATATTTTTAATCGGTCAAACCAAAGCAATCAAACCGATGTATGGTCAATTAGCCAGAGACTTTTGTTTATTAGAAGCAGGTTATATGGCACAGTTAATGATGAGCAAATCGAAAGAGAATAATTTGGGATTATGTCCCATTGGCACCTTAAAATTTGACAAAATTCAAAACTTATTTCAATTAGATGAAGGACATTTATTATTACATTCCTTCCAAGGAGGAAAATTAAAAGATCATAGTGATAATAATGAGATCATCAATGCAGTTTATGATTTTGATTCGATTAATCAATCAGATATGTCTTTACCAACACCGATTAATTCCAAAGATAATCGAGAAGAAATAGAAATATGAATATTCCGAAATTGATAGGCAACCTTAACCGTTTCGATATTATAGCGATCGCATCATGGTATAGCAAAGGACAAGGAACACAAAGGTTAAAATCTCGACATAACAATACTTTTAGAAATCATCAATGTCCTAATCAAACCGTTTTCTGTTACAGACAAATATTAAGTATTAGTTGTTTGGCTTTCCTGTATTCAGTTCCACTTACCATCAATCAAAATAAGGATTTCTTTTTTGTCGATTGAGTTTTTGTTGCTCTTTGGTAACACCCGTTTTTTCTGGTTCTGAATCAAAACCAAAAGTTTCCCAATTCTGATAAAACCAGAAACCAGCGGCACCCATAATAATTAAACTTACTAGAAATTTGATCATTGATTTTGAATGTTTTCTCACTTTAGTTTAAGTCTAACAATAACAGTTCTCAATATTTAGACTATTTTTTTTATTGTTTATTGGAAATAGCATTTCAATTAGTATCTCAAAGTTGCTAACTATAGTTAAAAAAAATACAATGAAAATGGAAACTCAAGGAGATTACCTTTAATGACTTTAACTATTACAGCTGAACAATTATTTCGTAAAGCCTATGAAAATCGTTATACATGGGATGAAAATTTTTCTGGTTATGAAGCAGATGTAACCATGACCTCAGGAGATACTTCTCATACTGGAAAAGTATTAATTAATTCAGACTTTAGCTTTGAAGTAAAAGATGTTGAAGATGAAGATGCTGCCCGTGGGATTAAAAATCAACTTTGGGAAATGACAATTCATCGAGTTAATCATAGTTTTGAAAAAAGTCATGGTGAAAATACCTTTAGTTTTGGGGAAACTGATGAGCAAGGTGCGATCGAAATTTTGGTAGGTGGTGCAGGTGCAGGAAATAGCTATAAACTAAAAGATGATTGTGTTTGCTTTGTTAATCGTAAAATCGGTAATAAAATAGTCAACATTAACACTTTTGAATTCCAAGAAACTGATAACGGTTATCTGGCTCAAGGATATGACTCTGTTTACATTGATCCTGAAAGCGGTCAATCAATAACTGGCAAAACCGTCTTTAAAGATCATTTTGAGCAAATAGGCAACTACTATGTTTTAACCAGTCGCAAAATTATCAGTCAGGCAAAAGATAAACCATTGACTACACAGTTCACTTTTTCTAACTTTAAAACTTTGTAAAAAAACTAGTCATTATGCTGCAACAACAGGCAATATGCCTGTTTGATTAATAACAACCAAGTTAAAAACTATCCACTTTCTATTCGGATTCTCAACTCCTGATTTTTGACTTCTAATGTTTCTGTTTTGCTTTACACTCATATGTTGCTATAATTGAGTCCTGAATCTTTACTGATAAATCATCTATCAACCAGAATGCTCAAAAAAAATAGTTTTGATTCCAGTCAAATCATGTTTCGCAGTGATTCCTTACTTAAGGCAGCCTCAAATCGTTATAAAATCACCGTAGGTGTAGCTAAAAGAGCAAAAGAAAGAAGAAAACAGGATTATGATAACATCGAAGAAGTAATGAAACCAGTACTTCGAGCTATCATTGAGATGTCCGATGAGCTGACTCAGCCAGAAATTATTAGTGATGATTAGAAGACAAGAATCTCATACCTTATCAAGAGCAAAATTAAGACTTTTACTCTTGATTCTCATTCCCGTGATTAATGTTAGCGAACATTTACTCAATAACTATTTACGACAATGGCAATTATTTACACAGATATCTTCTTCTGTAGTGGTTGCCCAAAGCTTACGTCCAGAAAAAGTCTCTACACAAGTTTATAAAGCTCTCCCTGATTTTCCTCAGGCAAATAATTATACCAATCGAGAAACAAAACAGGCTGTTCCAGAAAATACTTTGGTTAGTCGTATTGTTCGTTACCATCAATATATTAAAGCAAGACCAACTATTTTTCGATTAGACTGGAAATTAACTTTAGCGGATTATCTCGGAAAAAATGAGTTGATGAAACAACAAAGATATCCGGGTTATTCTTCTTTAACTCAAAATCCTTTGCCCAATGATAAACAAATAATTGCTAATTTAACCATGAAACAAAGAGAAGATATCGTTAATCTCTTGGTTAGTATTTATAGCAATACCACGGTTGAAAATGTTGCTAATCCATCAGTTAAAGAAGAAAATTCATCTCCTACCCTAGAAAATGAAGACTCTTCTCCTTCTTTTAAATTGCCTGTACCCGGTGGTGCAAATTTATTATTACCTTAAATAAATATTTAATCTTCACTAAGTTTGTACCTTACTTAATTATTTGACTATCAAAAACTTAACAGTCTTTTCCCCATACTGATTTATGACCTTGTCCAAGTATAATAAGTAAATAAATCATCTCTATCTAATTCTTATTGTCCATGAGTAAACTATCAAATATTGATAGTCAAGAGATATTGTTTAAGCATAAAAGTGTACCATTACCTATAATTCTAGTTGTTCCTTTTATACTACAAATTTCTATAGTAGTAGGGATAACAGGTTATCTCTCGTTCAAAAATGGACAAAAGGCGGTTGAACATTTAGCTACTCAGTTACAAACAGAAGTTAGCGATCGCGTTTCTTTACATTTAGATAACTACATTAAAACGGCTATTGCTGTCAACCAAATCAATGCCGATGCAGTTCAATTAGGATTATTAGATTTACGAAATTATAAACAATCGGCACTTTATCAATGGAAACAATTAAAAGTCTTTAAAGATGTCGGTTATATCTCCTATGCTTTACCGACAGGAGAATATTCTGGAGCAGGACGTTGGTTAGAAGATAATAGTCTTACTGTTGATGAACTTTCTGCTGATACTAATTGGGAATCTTATGTTTACGCCACTGATAGTGAAGGAAATCGCCTTGATATAGTCGATGATACTCCCTATGAACCTTTAACAGAATCTTGGTACACAGAAACGGTCAAAGCAGGTAAACCCATTTGGACAGAAGTTTATCCTTGGGATGGTCTTGAACATATACTCTCAGTTGCTGTAAACTATCCTATCTATGATGGCAATGATAAATTATTAGCTGTTTTGAGCGTCGATTTATTATTAAAAGGCATTAGCGACTATCTCCGTGATATTGACATCAGTCCTTCTGCCAAAGTGTTTATTTTAGAACGAGATGGCTCTGTCATCGCCAATTCTAGTTCTCAAGAAGCCTATAAAATGGTTAACAAAGAAGCACAAAGAATCAAAGTTGAAGAACTGAATGACCCTCTTATCAAAAATACAGGTAAACATTTAAAAGAAAAATTTGGTAGTTTCGATCGCATTAATGAATTACAAAAACTAGATTTTTTCATTGAAGGAGAATCTTATTTTGCTCAAGTTACCCCTTGGAAAGACGAATTGGGATTAGATTGGTTGGTCATAGTCGCAATGCCGGAATCTGATTTTATGGCGACAATTAATAAACATAATCGCAATACAATTTTACTATGTATCATTTCATTACTGATAGCGATAATCTTAGGAATTATCACGGCTAATTGGATAGCCAGTCCCATCCGTCGCTTAAGTCGTGCCAGTAAAGCAATTACGAAAGGAGATTTAGATCAAAAAGTTACCATTAAAGGAGTTAAAGAATTTGAAAATCTAGCTAATTCTTTTAACCAAATGGCAAATCAATTAAGATCTTCTTTTGTTCAACTAGCACAGATGAATATTAAGTTGAATCAAACCAACAAACAATTAGAAAGTCGTGTTGAAGAACGAACAAAAGAGTTAACTAAAGCTAAAGAAATAGCAGAAGTTGCCAATAAAGCTAAAAGTGAATTTCTGGCGAATATGAGTCATGAAATACGAACCCCTATGAATGGTGTTTTAGGTATGGCTCAATTACTCGAAAATACTCCCCTCTCTGCTGAACAACAAGATATTGTTCAAACAATAAGAGATAGTGGCGATACATTGTTAGTTATTATCAATGATATTCTCGATTCTTCAAAAATTGAGTCAGGGATGTTGCAATTAGAACTGCGTCCTTTTATATTTAAAGATGTTATTCGATCGGTTTGTAATCTTTTTAGTGGACAAGCTCAAAATAAAGGAATTGAATTAAAATACGTTGTTGAATCCAATGTCCCGCAATATATCTTAGGGGATGTTTCTCGTTTACGCCAAATCCTGATTAATATAGTTGGCAATGCTATTAAATTTACTAAAAATGGTAGTGTCTCTATAACTGCTACAAGTACAGTCATAAACTCTGAAGATAACAATAACAATACCCACGAATTAATGATTATGATTAAGGATAGTGGCATTGGTATTAAAAGAAAACAAATAACTAAACTATTTCAACCCTTTACTCAAGCTGATCCTTCCATTAATCGTAAATACGGAGGAACAGGTTTAGGTTTAGCCATTAGTAAAAGCTTAGTGAATCTAATGGCAGGAACTGTTTGGCTAGAAAGTTTTGGTCACATCGGTGGTCATCCTTCTCAAAATTGGGTTTGAGGTGCAAATAAATCACCAACAAAAGGCACAACATTTTATTTTACTTTAATTGTTAAAGCTATTACAGAGATTCCTGATGATGCTAATCAAACCCCAACAACAATTATAGAATCATCAAAGGTTCATAAATCAAATTTAAAAATTCTACTGGCAGAAGATAATAAAGTCAATCAAAAAGTAGCTATTTTAACACTCAAAAAACTGGGCTATGAAGTAGATGTTGCTAACAACGGTATCGAAGTATTAGAAATGCTAGATCAACAATTTTATAACATCATTCTCATGGATGTGCAGATGCCACAAATGGATGGTATTACCGCAACGAAAAAGATTCGTAACTCTGCTTGCACTAAATCTCAGCCTTATATTATTGCTTTAACTGCCAACACATCGAAAGAAGATCGAGAAAATTGTTTCAATGCTGGTATGAATGATTATATTCGTAAACCAATCATCATAAATGAATTGGTCACGGTTTTATCGAAAATAACCTACTCTAATCCCATTTAGTATTATTACTTTTTTGTTGTCAAGTACGGTTGATGCTAAGAGAATGTAGTGTCAACCTTTTGCAATAAAAGTTTACATAAGGTTAATATAGTATTGTAGTTAAACAAAAAGAGTTTAAACCAAATGTTATTATTAATTTCCGTTTTTGCGATCGCATGGGTAGCCGTATCAATCATTGGTACTCAAGCATATTTCAGAGGAGAACAGACCAAAACAATTCATGAACGTAACTGGAATTCTAAATCATTCGATCAACTAGCCCAATCTTTTACAGGTAAAGAAACTAACTATTTAGAGAGAGTTCCTGCCTATGCTTTTGATCCTACTGTAACCGCAAGGAACAAATAAGAGATACTCAATGAAAACATTTAATTATATAGCCTTGGACAAATTTTGACAGTATCCAAGGCTATTAATTATTAATCAAAAAAATTAATATAGAGGAACAGAAGAATCAACTTCCTTACTCCATGCAGCAATACCACCTTTGACATTAATCCCTTCAAGACCTGATTTTTTGAGAATTTGCAAAGCTTTTGCTGAACGACCACCCATTTTACAATGAGCAATTAAACGACTTTTACCGTTAAGTAAATCTTTAACTTTGCTAACACCATCTCCATCTTCAATATCAGGTAATGGAATCAAAGTCGCCCCTTCAATTTGAGCAATTTGATATTCATTGGGATTACGAACATCAATTAAGAGATAGTCATCAGCATCACTATCTAATAATGCTTTTAATTCACTGACATTCATTTCTTGTAATTCACTTTCGCTTTGTGCAGCTTCAGCTTGAGCCTGAGGGATACCACAAAACTGTTCATAGTCGATGAGTTTTTCAATTACAGGACGAACTGGATTAGGACGTAATTTCAGTTCCCTAAATTTCATTTCCATCGCATTATAGAGCAATAGTCTACCACTTAAGGTTTTGCTAGGTTCGACTCCTAAGATAATTTTAATTGCTTCTGTCGCCTGAATACTACCAATTATTCCACATAATACTCCTAGTACTCCTCCTTCGGCACAAGATGGAACCATTCCCGGTGGTGGTGGTTCGGGATATAAGTCACGATAATTAGGTCCTTGTTGATAATTAAAGACTGTTACTTGTCCTTCAAAACGGAAAATGGAACCATAAACGTTAGGTTTATTTAACAATACACAAGCATCATTAACAAGATAACGAGTGGGGAAATTATCTGTCCCATCAATGATTACATCATAGGGTTCACAAATTTGTAGAGCATTTTCTGAACTCAATCGAGTTTCATATAAATCTACTTGACAATCGGGATTAATTTCGAGGATACGATGTTTTGCCGATTCAATTTTTGGTTTATTTACCCATGAAATACCATGAATAATTTGCCTTTGTAAATTAGAAGCATCGACAATATCAAAATCGACTATACCTATTCTCCCAATACCAGAGGCGGCTAAATAGAGAATTAAAGGAGAGCCTAATCCTCCAGTGCCAACACAGAGTACACTCGCCGCTTTGAGACGTTTTTGTCCTTCTAAACCCACTTCGGGCAGAATAATGTGTCTCGCATAGCGTTCATACTCATCTTTATTAAGTTCTATAGCATCTAAATTAGGATTGAGCATTTTATTTGTTCATTGTTCAGAAATTAGATTCTGTTATTTTTTCTGTAACTGACCATTTTAACAAACAGAAGACGAGAATTGTTAGTAGCTCAAGATAAAATCTAGGGTAAACTGATCTTAAATCAAAGATTAGAAGTAATTTTTAAAGAAAACAAAACTGATTACTCAAAGATATAATCCAGAGCAATATACTTTTTATTTTTTCATTCCGTTATAAGCAAGTTTTAAAAATTGTTCAGAAGATAAATAATTGATTTATAATTATATTGTAGTAATTCTGTTTGGGTATAATCTAAAATTTGACATATTTTTTTATTGATTAATAACCACTCACCATCGATGTTAAACTGAGCAACTCCCACTGCCATTTGTTCAAACAAAAATCGAAATCTTGCTTCACGTACTTGTCTTTGAACCGCATTGGCAACTTTATGAGGTAAAACTTTGAGATAATTGCGATCGGGATCTTTAATTAAATAATCATAAGCTCCTGCTTTCATCGCTTTGAGGGCAATTTCTTCAGTCCCACTAGCAGTCGAAACAATTACAGGATAACGATTAGCGACTAAATCTAAAATATCAAATACTGTACCGTCACCTAAGTTGTCATCGGAAATGATCACGTTAAAAAATTCTGTTTTGAGTAATTCTTGAGCTGATTGTACTGAGGAGACGACATTATATTTGTAAGATAATTTGGTTTCTTGAACTAAGCGTTTAAATGCCATTTGATCAACAACATCATCTTCCACCAACAAAATCTGAGTGAATTGCTTCTGAGCTCGCATCAGTTGATTCTGTTGCATAGCGTTGTCGATAACAGTAGATAAATGTTTTAAATATTCTCGATCGACATCTTTAACTAAATAATCACAAGCCCCTAATTTAATGGCTTTTACGGCAATTTCTTCATTTCCTGCTCCCGTTAGAAAAATTGCTGATATTTCTTTACCCAGAATTAGCTCTAAAATATCAAATGCCGTTCCATCTCCTAGATGGTAATCTAAAATAGCAACGTCAAAATTCTCTTCTTGCAATAGAATTTGAGCTTGGGCTATGGAATTGGCGATCGCCACATCATAATTGAAATTATTGGCTTTAAGCCAACGTTTAAATGCTAATTGATCGATTTGATCATCTTCGACTAGGAGAAGTTTAGTGTTCATCATGATTATTCTTTAGACAGATCAAGCTCACTGATAATATTGTAATCCTGTGGGGACTTCACTCATCGACCAATAATCATGGATGATTTCTAGAGTCTGCATAAATTCTTGATCGTTGACAGGCTTAATCATATAACCTGCAACATTGAGACTAAAACTTTGCATTTTGTCTTGTTGTTCTTGAGAAGTGGTAAGAACTACAACAGGAATAATTTTGAGAAAGCGATCGTGTTTGACAATTTCTAAAAACTCAAGACCATTCATGCGGGGCATATTAAGATCTAAGAGAATCAGTCCAGGTCTGGAATTGTTCTCATTACGCAAAAAATCTAAAGCTTCTTCGCCATTATTAACGAAAAATAAAGGATTTGGTGCTTGGATTGCGTTTAAAGCTCTTTTAACTGCGAGAATATCAATGACATCATCTTCTATTAGCAAAATTGACTGAGAACTTTCCATTTGCCCTAAAAATTTTAATTATATTATAACATTTCCCATATTCATAGAATAAGCTGATTCACACCAAATATGAACAGGAAAAATAATTGAGAATTGAGAATTGAGATGAATCCCTGCTTCGCACGTCTTCGGTGAGAATTGAGAATCACTTATGCAATCAAGTCATCGGCTTTGGGAATTGTTAATTAATAGTTAACATTTTTTCTATATTCAGTTCGTAAGTAAGATGAGGGTTTAAATCATCTTTTTTCGGTAATTCTCAATGATTATAGGATTATTATGAGATTGCTGAGGTATTTCAAAATAAAAATTCGTGCCTAAACCTAATTGGGAAGTCAACCAAATTTTACCGCCGTGCATTTCTACTATTTTTTTTACTAAAGATAAACCAACTCCTGTACTTTCAGCATTATCTGTGGGAGTGAGAGTTTGAAAAAGTTGGAAAATTTTATCAAAGTGCTTTTCTTCAATGCCTGAACCATTATCAGCAATTTCAAATCGCCAACAGTTTACCAATTTTTCACAGCTAATGTTAATTTCTCCTTGAGGTTTGTCTATATATTTGACGGCATTACTCAACAAATTTTGAAAAAGTTGGTAAATACGAGTTTTTTGGCATTGTATTGTTGGTAATGGATTTACAATAGTTATTTTCATATTGTCAGCAATAGCAAGTACGTCAATCACCTCAGCAACAATTTGATTTAAGTCAACTTCTGTTTGTTGTTCTTTTAATCGACCAATCCTAGAATACTGAAGAATACCATCAATTAGACTATTCATCCGTTGCGATCGCTGTTTGATCAATTGCAACATTTCTTGTCCTTGGGCATCTATTTGATCTATATAATCCATATTTAACCAATCCGCCAAAGAACTAATCCCCCTTAAGGGTGCTTTGAGATCGTGGGAAACAATATAGGCAAAATCCTGTAATTCTTGATTGGCCGATTTTAATTCTTCCATTAATAAAGCTTGTTTGGCTTCTGCTTGTTTACGTTCGATCGCATGAAGAATCGATCGCTCTAATAAAGGAGTATCAATTTGTCCTTTTACCAAATAATCCGCAGCTCCCATTTTCATGGCAGTTTGATCAATATCGTGATCTCCTAAACCTGTTAGCAGAATAAAAGGTTCTTTACAGCCCATTTTTACCGCCTTTTCGAGTATATCTAAACCGGTATATTGTCCTAAACGATAATCGAGTAGATAAACTTGATGTTCTTTTTTGGCAATGGTTTCAACTCCGAGATCATAGTTAGATACCCAATCGAGTTCAAAATCACTAATTTGGGCATCTTCCAATAAATCACGGGTAACAATATAATCATCTTCGTCATCATCAACGAGCAAAACTTTAACAAATCTAGTATCCATAAATAGTTGATAGTTGATAGTTGAATTCTGAGTTCTTAGAGGTTGTAAGAGCAAGTATCAGATATTCTGTTTTCGCCCCACTTCGGCTTCGCTCCTTAGTAAGGGGGGAGGCTAGGGGGCATTCTCAATTGTTTTACCAATTTGATCTGGTAGTTCCACAATTTCAAACCCATATTTACTTATAGTTTTCAGGATATTGACCATTGAATCAAAGGTAACAGGTTTAGTAATAAAAGAACTAACACCTAAATCGTAAGTCCGAAAAATATCTTCTTCTGCTTGAGAAGTGGTTAAAACAACAATAGGAATTTGTCGCAGTTGGGGATCTGCTTTAATTTCTTTGAGGGCTTCTCTCCCATCTTTTCTGGGCATATTCAAATCTAGAAGAATCAAACTAGGGCGAGGAGATGGCTTTAAATTTTCATATTCGTTGCGATGATATAAATAATCCATCAAGTCTTCTCCATCCACCACAAAATAAATTTCATTGGCTAAACGGTTTTCTTCGAGGGCTTCTTCCATGATTAGCCATCTGTCTTCTACATCGTCCGCTACTAAAATTATAATTGAGTTGCTATGTTTGCTGATCATCAATACTTAAGTTATGTGTTTGGTTAGAATTAGTTGATTGTTGAATGGGAAGAGTGACACAAAAAATCGCTCCATAATCAAGTTCGCTTTGAGCAGTAATAGTTCCTCCATGTCGTTCTACAATTTTACGACAAATTGCTAAACCAACACCAGTGCCTTCATAAGTTCCACGACCATGTAATCGTTGGAAAACATTGAAAATGCGATCGGTATATTTTTCTTCAAAACCAATACCATTATCTTCCACAAAAATTTGCAACCATTGATGATGACTGACATCTTTGGAATTAGTTCGATCAACCAAGTTTGCATATATTTTAATTTGAGGAGGAATGTATTCTCGATGAAATTTAAGAGCATTACCAATTAAATTTTGGAAAAGTTGCCTCATTTGTAAACTATCTGCTTCAATCTTCGGTAAAGGTTCAATCTCTATTTTGCCTTCTACTTGTTCAATTTTAATTTCTAAATCGGACAATACTCCTTGAATAATATCTTCTAAATCAACTTTAACAAAAGGTTTTGCCTTAGTGGTTACTCGTGAAAATGATAACAGATCAATAATCAGAGTTTGAGCTCTACCCGCTGCATTTTGCATTCTAGCCAGATAATCTTGTCCACGTTCCCCCAGTGAGTCTCCATATTTAGAGATAAGACGATCGCCAAAAGTTTGAATTTTACGTAGAGGTTCTTGTAAATCATGGGAGGCAACATAAGCAAAATCCTCTAATTCACGGTTACTAACTTTTAATTTTTCCGTAAAATTTCTCAACTCTTTTTCAATTTTTGCACGTTCAATAATTTCTAGTTCGAGTTGATCATTTGCTTCTTTAAATTCTTGTGTACGAAATTCAACTTCTAATTCTAATTGCTCATTAAAATTTTGCAAGGATTTTTCATAGGCTTTTAATTCCTTGAAAGTAATCTCAAAAGTTTTGGCAACCGAACGAATTTCATTGTTAGGCAAAGAGGCAACGGAAAATTCCAATACTCCTTTTTCTTTACTAGAAATAACGGCTTGATTCAATTCACGTAAAGGTTTTAATACCATTTTTTCAATCAAAAATCCCATCACTCCCATAATGATTAAGCCACCAGAAAATAAAGTAGTCGTTGAATGGGAAAAAGTCTGCCATGCCTGTTTCTGCATTTGTTTAAGATCGAGTATCACAATCACTAAACCTCGAAGTCCGGGGGCATGAAATAAAGTACTGCTAAAGGGTAAAATTTCTACGAGAACAGGTTGCCCTCCTCTAATCATTTGAAAATTTTGTTCAATTCCAGTCTTAGCTGCTTGTTCCATAGATAAAACAAATTCAGGATATTCAGATTGATAAAATTTGTGCAGATATTTTTGATTACTACTAGCTAAAATTTTTCCCTGAGGATCTATGATGGCAATTTCTTCTACTTCAAAAAAAATCCCATAATTCTGAACTACACGACGCAAAATACTTTGATAGCCAACATCTAAAGCACTTTCTGTGGAAAAAACTAAAGTTTGAGTTAGCACTTGAGCTTCTTTTTTTATTGCAGCTTTTAAATTCTCTTGAATCAAAAGATAATTGACAAATAAAGTGGTAAATCCCACTGTCGTCAAAGACAAACCAAAAGCGATTAATAGTTGACTAGAAAGGCTAGGTTTCAATCGACTAAATTTCAGGAGTTTCTTTATGGTTTCCATTGTGCGATCGCATCATTAATTGGTTTAGCATTAATATCAATATCTTCTCGAATAGTTCGACTATGTCGAGGATCTTCTTGTAATAGTTGCGTAATTTCTTTCGTCGCTTCTTGAAGACGACCATTAGGTTTAAACATACGTTGATTCAAAGCAATATCTCCTTTGGTAAGTCCAGCATAGTCACTAGCAAAAGATTCTGGGGTTTGCTCCAACTGGTTTGCGACCACCTCAAAGACTTCTTCTGGTTGAGTTTCCACAAGATTCATAAGATCGAACCATGCCAAGATAAATTGTGTAAAAGCTTCTTGATTATTTTCGACAAAACTTGAACGAGAGGCAAAGCCATCAATTATCAGACTATCGGTATCCTTCGTCGTAAAGATAATATTACCTTTAATCTCTTCTTTTAATTGACTTAAAGATGGTTCCCAAATTACTGCTCCATCTATTTTTCCTTCTTTGAGTTGTTGTTCAGCAATCTCGTTAGATATATCAACAATTTCAACATCAGTAGGTTGCATGTCGTTAATTTTCAAAGCTTCTAGCAGAATCAAATGGCTGACTGTCCCCAATTTTGCCCCGACTCGTTTACCTTTCAATTCTTTAACTGATTTAATCGCTGATTGAGTAACAATTCCATCAGAACCAGCCGAGACATCAACAACCATAAGATAAGCAGGAGTGTCATTACTAGGATCTGCTTGCATCAATTCCCACAAGGTGATAAAAGCTCCATCTAAATGTCCTTGTAAAGTCGCACGAACAGTATCTTGAGCCACATCGAATACGACAAATTCGACATCCAATCCTCGTTGTTTAAACAAACCTTTTTCTTGGGCATAAAGAGCAACATCATAACCCGGCCAGCGATTCATCCCAATCTTTAGTTTTTGTAATTCATTTTGGGGCTGATTGACGCACCCATTTATAAAGACTATCAAAAGTAAGGTTGCGATCGCTAAAGCTTGAAAAATAGGTTTGAATTTGCTTTTGAGGTAGTTCATTTTTGCACAGAATAATTGGATAAAGGCTCTTTGATAAAACGAATATACATATGCTTAAATGTCGATCGAAATATTCTTGGTAAACCAAAATCAATAGGCATCAAAGCTTCAGGTAATTTCCAATCAGAAACAGCTAAATCTTGGGGTTTGAGTAAAGGAAAATCGATCTGTTCTATGTCAGGGTATAAGTCTAATTTTTTTTGAGCAATTAAAGTTGGTACTAAATCGGGAGATACACCTAAAATATCAGCGATGGTCACATCTATAGCAAAAACGTTCTGTGAAGCACCTAAAAGACCTAAATTACGAGGTTCTCCACCACTAGGACCATTTCCTTCATGACCAATGATACCGTCAATAATAGTTAAATCAGGAGTGATCGCACGAGCAGTTTCCACTAACATTTCTCCAAAGCGTCCTGCATCTTTACCTGCTTCTAAGTGCCACCATGCCTTCATCTTACCTGGTACGCAACCAAATAAATTTTTTACCCCCATAGTCATAGTCACTTGCATATGAGATTTAATCTTGGGTAAATTAATAACCACGTCGGCTTCCATGGCTTCTTTTGATAAGCGTAGATGACTAAAATTACTATTGTCTGTGGCGTATTTATTGCCTTTAAATTCGATAATCGGCAAACTCAACTCTTCACATAAAGGTAGATAGCCATTGGCTTTGGCTACTCCCATGGCACTACCAAAGGCGGGACTATCTCCTAAAAAAGGCTGACCACCAACTTCTTGAACCATTTTGGCAACACAATAAACTATTTCACGACGAGTAATACATTCTTTGGTGGGACGAGATGCGGTTAATAGGTTAGGTTTGAGTAAAACTCGATCGCCTTTTTTCACAAATGCACTGATACCTCCTAGTGGTTCTAATAACTCTTCTAAAGATTTACGTAAAATATCGATTTCGTAAGAATTGGCTTTGATTAAAGAAATTTGAGTCATGTTAAGAGTTAAGAGTTAAGAGTTAAGAGTTAAGAGTTAAGAGTTAGAACTCGTGATTGCTAAATGCTATACCATATTGAAACTGTTCAAACAACTTCTTAAATTATTAATTATTAATTAAAAAAACCAACCGTAGGAATGCAATCCTTTACCGAGTAAATTAACTCCTAAATAACATACCCACACAACGACAAATCCAGCTGCCGCAATCAAAGCAGGTTTACGCCCTTGCCAACTTTTGCTAATACGTGCGTGTAAATAAGCGGCAAACACAAGCCATGTAATCAATGCCCATGTTTCTTTAGGATCCCAACTCCAGTATGAACCCCATGCTTCATTTGCCCAGACACCACCTGAAATAATACCAATGGTGAGCAAAGGAAAACCTAAGCCGATGATACGATAACTTATATTATCAAGGGTATCAACTAAGTTCAAACGTTCGGGAGAAAGAGTCATAATTTCAGTTTCAGGTTTGGTCAAAACGGCTGTTCCCCCTGTATTTGGCTCTAGAGCAATAGTTTCTTTGTTGTAGTTTAATTTTAATTTTTTAACATTTCGGTAGGAACCTGTACCCACTGAGCTACCTCTGAGTTGGATTTCTTGACCTTGCGTGACAATTAAAAATGCGATCGCTACTAAAGAGCCAACTAATAAAGCGGAATAGCTAAACATCATCACACTAACGTGCATCATCAACCAATTAGATTTGAGAGCAGGTACTAATGGTTCGCTATGTTGCATGTCAACGGGTAAAGATAAAGCCGCAAAAGCGGTAATTCCCATAGCAATGGGGCTAGTTACAGTTCCCACCAAACGACTACCAGTCATATTCTCAGCGATCAAATGAACGGCGGTAATGCCCCATGTGAGGAAAAAGAGAGATTCATAGAGGTTACTAATAGGAAAATAACCACCTTCTATCCAACGTGCAATCAATAAAGATGCGACGGATAAATTAGCAATGATAAAACCAGTAGTTCCTAATTTTGGTAATAGAGTTAAATTAGGAAAAGCTGCACCTACCCAGTAACACAACATGGTAATGAAAAGTACAGCAAAAGAAATATTATCTAAAGTATTTTGTAAATTAACTAAATCCATAGTTTTTCAATCTCGAAAATTATTAATAAAAAATTTTTTATAAGTGACAGTTGATAATTAATTCCGAAAATTTTACTTTGAGCATAATAGTGAATCTTATAGCTCATTAATAGTTTAGCGGATGATGTCTTCATGATAGTCAATAAAGCAATTAGCTATAGCGTGGGGATTTTGAAAAATTTATATTATAAAGGAGACGGAGAGAAGGGAGTTCGGAGGTAGCAGAGAAAGTATTTTGTTAGAGTTTTGAATATGACTGTCCATGCCTCAAAACAAAATTGCCATAACAGTAGTTCCCTAGAGTAATTATTCTAAAACTTTCTGCATTCTTGATGAACTAACTGATATGTTAGAGGTAGAAATTTTATTTTTTAATTAGATTCATTTTCAGTCATTATTATGCAATTAACTTGGTTAGATAGTAATTCTTGGTTAATCGAAATTGCTCAATGTAGAATACTACTTGATCCTTGGTTAGTCGGTTCATTGGTATTTGGTAATTCAACTTGGTTGTTAGAGGGTAAAAAAAAGACATCTCACCCTATACCAGAAAATATTGATTTCATATTGTTATCTCAAGGTTTAGAAGATCATGCTCATCCTCCTACTCTCAAAATATTAGATCATAGTTTACCTGTGGTGGCTTCGGTTAATGGAGCTAAAATTTGTCAAAATTTAGGTTATTGTACCATTACGTCTTTAGATCATAATCAGAGTTATATTTTTGATAATAAACTAGAAATTAAAGCGATCGCAGGTTCTCCTGTCGGGCCAAGTTTAGTGGAAAATGCCTATATAATCAAAGACTTAACTACTGACGAATCTATTTATTATGAACCTCATGGCTTTCATTCTCCTAATCTACAAGAAGAAAAAGTCAAAGTTATCATCACTCCTTTAACAAACATCAAAATACCTTTAATTGGTCCTGTGATCAAAGGGCAAGAAAGTGCGGTAGAAGTTTGCAATTGGTTGAAACCAGAATATATTTTATCCACCGCTGCTGGAGGAGATATTGATTTTAAAGGTTTATTAACTAAAGTTTTAAAACCTGAAGGTACAATTGATCGTTTTCGTCAATTATTAAAAGAACAAAATATTAATACTAGGGTAATTGAACCTGAATCTTGGAAAGCGATCGCAATATAAATACTTTTGTATTATCAGAACTAAACCCAGATTAAATATGTTTTTTATAAGGTTATAAACATTGTCTGGAAATGATTACAGTGGTGTTTTAAAATTATATTGAGCAAATTTTATTACCAAATAACTTAGTTAGACTAATTAATTATGAATCAAAAAACTCGTGTTGAAAAAGATAGTATCGGTGAAATTGAAGTACCATGCGATCGCTATTGGGGTGCTCAAACTCAACGTTCATTACATCATTTTTCCATCGGTGAAGACATAATGCCCATCGAAGTCATACGAGCATTTGCGATCGTCAAAAAAGCTTCAGCTATAACTAATAATGAACTGGGAAAATTGTCAACAGAAAAGACACAATTAATTACCCAAGTTGCCGACGAAATACTGGCAGGAAAATTAGACGATCATTTTCCCTTATATGTATGGATGACAGGTAGTGGTACTCAAACCAATATGAACGTTAACGAAGTGATTGCCAACCGTGCCATTGAGATTACTGGAGGTGAATTAGGTAGCAAAAATCCCATTCATCCTAACGACCATGTTAATATGTCTCAGTCTTCCAACGATACCTTTCCCACCGCTATGAACATCGCCGCCACCATAGCCATAAATGAGAGATTAATACCCAAAGTTACTAAACTGCGAGACGCACTAGCCCAAAAAGCCCAAGCATGGAAAGACATTATCAAAATTGGACGTACCCACCTACAAGATGCTGTACCTTTAAGCTTAGGACAAGAATTTTCTGGTTATGTAGGAATGCTAGATGATAATCTCAATAGAATTCAACAAGCCCTACCTGATGTCTATCAATTAGCCTTAGGAGGTACAGCCTTGGGTACAGGAATTAATGCACCTATTGGTTTTGCGACGAAATCAGCCCATCATATTGCCGAATTAACTGGCTTGCCTTTTGTTTCTGCCCCTAACAAATTTACTGTGATGGGTTCTCACGATGCTATCGTAATGCTCAGTGGTGTATTGAAAACTTTGGCAGGTTCGTTATATAAAATCGCCAATGATATTCGTTTGCTCGCTTGTGGTCCTAGAGCGGGTTTAAATGAGTTAGAATTACCTGTAAATGAACCTGGTTCGTCTATTATGCCAGGAAAAGTTAACCCGACTCAATGTGAAGCTTTGGCAATGGTAGCAGTGCAAGTCATGGGATATGACAATGCTGTCAGTTTTGCAGGGGCGAGTGGTTATTTAGACATGAATGTTTATAAGCCGATGATGATTTATAACATTTTGCAATCGGTGAAGATTTTGGCGGATAGTTGTAATAATTTTACTGATTTTACGATTAAGGATATGCAAGCTAATCAAGAAAGAATTAGCGAGTTAGTTAATCAGTCTTTAATGTTGGTAACTGCTTTGAATCCTAAAATTGGTTATGATAAGGCTTCTAAAATTGCTCATCTTGCCTATGAAAATAATCTCACTCTCAAACAAGCGACTATGGAGTTAGGTTATCTCAGTGAAACTGAATTTGATGATTGTATCGACTTACAAAAAATGGCTTATCCTCATGATTAACATTGAACTGTTGAAAGCTATAAGCTTTAAGCTCTAAGCTTGTTGAGCAGTCTACAGTTAAAGGTTTGCGTCAAAATAGAATACAGTATCAATAATCCACGTTCATTAAATTCCCAAACTTTATTGGTAGATTATTAAACAGTAACTGCCTGATGACTTATAGCTTATAGCTAATCATATCCAAACGAAATACTCTTCATCTTAAGCGTCAAATATAGTAATTATAAGATTCGATCGCGGAACAATTTAAGAGTTAAGCTACAATATAGTTGAAAAGAAATATAAGCATAACAATTTAAAATCACAAACTTCCCAAAAATTCGAGTAGTTTATGGCTGTAATCATTGAAGAAAATTTGTTCGCTAAGAGCATTGGTGAAACAATTAAGGGTTCACTCAATTCATTTGAACTCAATTTTCTAGAGCGTAGTCATAATATTGACGTAAATGAGGGATTGTTAACACAAATATTTTCGGATTGGATTAAGTTGACAAAAAATATACAAAAAGAGTCTGCTAATCAACATACTAATAATTTAGGATTTGATAATCTTGAGAATCAAAAGCGTTTTTTAGTCAGTGTATCCACAGTTGTTATTGAATTTTTCGACAGATATTCAGAGTTTTACGATGATAATTTTCAAACAGAGTTGGACAAATTTAAAATTCTTTGTGAAGCAATTATACATTTACTCGAAGGATTTGAAGCAATAAATGCTAGTCAGAAAAATAGTGAAGCTATTCAGTTTTTAGAGCAGATATACGAAGGTATAGATTTAATTGTTGATGTAATCGAAAGTCGTGCTTCTAATCTACCAATAAATATTTTGTCTGTAATGAAAGTAATTTTTATTGAATTACCAGTTAAAGTGCAAGACATACTTGAAAGTTACTCTCCCCTAGAAAATCAAGATCAAAAATCAGCAAAAAAATATCTCAGACAAATCAATCGAGCTGTTAATTCGGGTATTGCAAAAATTAATGATACAGTTAATACTCGTGAGAATGAATTGCTTGCCAAGTCTGAAGAAGAATTACTTAAAGCTCAAATTGAGAGTAATTTTATGCCAATGCAACTTATCGAGTTTTGGTTGCGTGAAGATCAAACAAGAATTTTAACGAAGGAAGAACAACAAGATACTCAACTTCTTATGAATACAATTGATTCACATCGAAATAGACCTCTTTTCTCTGAACAGTAATAATGTACGTAATTTTAGATACTTCTATTATCACTTTACTTGTGACTGAGTCGTCTCCTCACGAAGAATCATATCAATGTAAAGAATGGCTATATAAGCTTTTAGCACGAGGTGTGCTTATCGCAATTCCAGATATTTGTCGATATGAAGTTCACAGAGGAATTCTTTATGTTGCTCGAAAGAAAGCAAGAAAAGTTGATATTAAACTTAGAAATCTGGAACATCTTACTAAAACTATAAATAATTTACCTTTAGATAACTATGTCTTATCCGAAGCAGCAGACATTTGATCTGATGCCATGCTTAATGGGTATGAACGTCCAAAAGGAGTAGATGTTGATATGTTAGTTCTCGCACATCTAAGAATAGAAAGAGTAAAATACCAAGGTCGTCGTATATTAGTTGCCACTAAAAACCTCAAAGACTTTAGACTATTTGATCAAAAAGATGCTATGAATTGGCATGAGATTGACTTTTAGTAAGAGAATGAAGGCTCTAAAGTATCCACTAGTTAACTTAGATATAAATAAGCTTATTAATTAATATTGTGTTATATCGTTTAGTCGTCACTCAAGAACAAATAGAAGATAATATAATTCATTTACAAAAAGAGCAAGAACATTATTTACGTCGTGTGGTGAGATTAAATAATGAAGATAATTTTATCGTTATTAATGGACAAGGCAGTTGTTGGAAAGTGAAATTAACTCCTCATGGTGGAGAGATTATTGAATCTTTAACAGAAAATAGAGAGTTACCGATAGCAGTTACTTTAATGGTTGCTTTGCCTAAAGGTAATGGTTTTGAAGATATTATTCGTTGCACCACGGAGTTAGGTGTGAATCAATTACAACCTTTAATTAGCGATCGCACTTTACTAAAACCTAGCACCAACAAATTACAAAGATGGCGTAAAATTGCGATCGAATCAGCAGAGCAATCAGAGAGACAAATAGTGCCTTACATAGCTCCTCCCATATCTGTCAACGAAGCTTTTACGACAGCTAATAAGTTAACTATACCTAAATACATTGCTTTTGCTCGTAGCTCTACTCCTCATCTGCAATATTTTTTAACAAAGGACTTATCATCTTCTGTTCCTGCTCAAATGATTATTGCCACAGGTTGTGAAGGAGGTTGGACAACAAAGGAAGTAGAAAAAGCGATCGCATGTCAGTTTCAAGAGGTATCTTTAGGTAAGAGGATATTAAGGGCTGTTACGGCACCGATTATGGCGATGTCTTTAGTCTCAAGTGCGATCGAAAACAATTGACAATTGACAGTGAACAATTGACAATGAATGCTTGAGGGCTAACCACCTTTTTCTCATTTTGCATTCTATCTGTAAAAACTCAATATATGATAGTCGCACTACCAGAAAGTCGTAGGTTCTTGAAATTATTAATTATTAATTATTAATTATTAATTATCACTTTTATGTTTGAAGAATTAGAAAAAGCGATCGATTCACAAAATTATAGTCTAGCTCAAACAATTCTTGAACAATTAACTAGTCAAAAAATCGATAGTTTATGGCTAAAATATTATCAAACTTTAATTATTGAAAAAGAAGAGAAATTAATTGAAGCAGAACAAGATTATCGTCAAATTATCAAAGATAGTATCTATCCAGATCCTAAATTAATTAACCTTATTCGTAATGGTATTGAAAGAATTATTAAAATTAAAAAACAACGAGAAGAGATAAAGCAACAACAACATTCCAAAATAAAAAAGGCAAAAAAACAAGAGTTTACAAATGTAAAAGAAAATCAAGAATTAGCAGTTTTAATCTTAGAAGATGTATCTTGAGAACAGAAAAAACAACTAGCACCTCATTTCGCTAAGATAATGGAAATAGACAGATATACAGCAACTCTACAAATTCCTACCCGTAGTTGGCGTTTATATAAAACAGGCAGTTTAGGAGAATTAAATTATTATCAATCAGAATTGAATCAAATAGGATTACCTTGTTTCTGTCAGTCAATTAGTAATATTAATAAAATCAAAGTTTATGAAGTTAATTCCGTTGAAATAATTGAGAATCAATTAAAATTTATTTATGATGATTACCAAGTAAATAGTAAAAAAGAAGAACAAATCATTATTAATCTTACTGACATTAATAACTGTGTTAAAGGAATGATTCCTTTATTTGAATTAACTGTTAATTTTAATAGTAAAAAGAATAAAATAGAAAAGAAAAAATCAACTTTAGATTATATTGAATTTTATGATTTACATTCTATAATTAATAATAGTATTTTTAGATTCAATGGGAGAAATTATCAATTTGATAATGATACAAATATTGATCAAAAAAGTAATACAGCGAAAGAAAAATGGCAAGATTTAGAAAATAATCTAACAACTAAAATAAGCCCTGAAAAAGTCTGGTCAAATTTTACTTCATTCGCCCAAGGAGTTATCGAATTTCCCGAAATGCTTAAGGAAATTGAGTCTCATATTCATCTTTTTCGCCGAGAAGAAACAGTTTGGGATGAGGCATTTCAATTGTATAGTGGCTTGATTTTTCTTCAAAGCAAGTCTTGATAATTGACAATTGACAATTGACAATTGACAATGAAAGATAAATTTATTAAACAACTTCTGAACCAAATGTCATATCTGACAAAGGAATGAAGGACTGTTAAAACTATTAACTATTAACTATTAACTATTAACTAATTATGGACGGCTTAACTTTCTTTGAAAACAGTTCGGGACAATGGAATTCCCAACGTACAACTCACCATCTCCCTTTTAGAAGAGCTGAAACAGGTGGTTCACAGATCAAAGTAGAGACTTTAACGAAGGATGACCCCAAAATTGTCGAAATATGTGAAATGCACTCATTTAGCCCTGAATTGTCCGTTGGAGGCTCTTATGTAACTTGGGATGGTGCTATGCAATGGGATAAAGATGATGAAAATCATCAAGGAGAAACAGTTTTTGCTTTAATTCCTGATGAAGAAAATCCCAAAATAGGAAAATTATTAAGAGAAAGAGGCTATGCAGAAATAGTTCCTGTGGCAGGAGAGTATCATTTAGATCATGAGGATGCTTTAGTTTTAACCACAGAATACGAAACCATGACTATCAGTGAGAGATTCTGGTTTATCAGTGATGATATTCGTTTAAGGGTTAGTACTGTTAAGCGTTTTGGTGGTTTTAATACAGCAACTTTTTGTATTGAAGTTAGGGAAAATGATCAGCAAAATGATGGTTCATCTGACAGTAATCAAAATTTATTAGACACATCTTCTATTACTGGATGGTAAACAAATAATTAATAATTAATAATGACCAATTTACAGAATAATTCTTGGGAAGAGTCTTTTAATCAAGTTTGCGATCGATTATTTTCTCAACTACAATCAGAACAGTATTTGATCGTACAACTTAAAGCTGAAAATAGTCATTTTATCAGATGTAACAATGCCAAAGTTAGACAAACAGGTATAGTTATTGATGCGCAGGTGTCTTTAAAATTTATTGCTAATCAGCGGACTAATTCGGCTAATTTTCCGTTAACGGGAAATGTGGAAAGCGATGTGGAGATGGCATTAGAAAATTTGGATTATCTGCAAAATGAGATAAATAGTCTACCAGAAGATCCTTATATTGTCTTACCAGAAAATCAAGGAGCATCCCACGAAGTTTTTACAGGTGAGTTACTTGCTCCTGAATTGGCTGTGGTAGAAATTTTAAAACCCACCCAAGATTTAGACTTTACAGGTTTATATGCAGGAGGGGCAATTATTCGGGCAAACTATAATTGTTTGGGACAAAAACACTGGTTTGCTACGGATTCTTTCTTTGTGGATTATTCTTTAATAAATGCAGAAAATAAAGCTATTAAAGGTACTTTTTCGTCTAAGGAATGGGATGCTAAGGCTTATGAGCATCAAATTACTTACAATCACCAACAATTACAAAAATTAGATTTACCAACCAAAGAAATTAAACCCGGTAGTTATCGCACTTATCTCGCACCTGCGGCAGTGGTAGATTTATTAGGTATGTTTTCTTGGGGAGGGATTAGCGAAGCCTCTTTACGGCAAGGAGGTAGTGCTTTGGCTAAGTTAAGACAGGGGAAAACTTTATCGTCACTATTTAATTTAAAGGAAAATTTTTCTAGTGGAAATGTCCCTCGTTTTAATGATTTAGGTCAAATGTGTCCTGATGAGTTGATTTTAATTGAGAAGGGAAAATTAATCAATACTCTTATCAGTAGTCGTACAGCTTTAGAATATGGCTTAGAGTCTAATTCTGCCAGTAGTTTTGAAGGATTACGATCGCCTGAAATAGCCATGGGTAATCTCCCAGAATCAGGAATATTATCTGCTATTGGTACTGGTTTATATCTTTCTAATTTACACTATCTTAACTGGAGCGATCGCACTTTAGGTAGAATTACAGGTATGACTCGCTATGGTTGTTTTTGGGTCGAAAAAGGCAAAATAGTTGCTACCATTAAAGACTTAAGGTTTGATGACTCTTTATATTCATTCTTTGGTGATAATTTAGTTGATCTAACTAATTTTCGAGAATTTATTCCCAATGTTGGTACATATGAATCTCGATCGTTGGGAGGTGTTTTAGTTCCAGGTGTATTGGTGGATAATTTTACTTTTACGTTATAAAATAACACCTCGCCAACAAAATAATTTATTGATTAAGAGGAGAAGGAGAAACAGATAAAATTTCTCTTTCTTCTGGCATGGATTTAGATGAATTAACTTTTTTATTATCTTGAGGTTCTTCTGGGGATATATTTGGAGAGACAATTCCGCCAGAAATCAGTATTTTAAAAGCATCTTCTATAGAAATCGGTAAATTAATCACCTCGTCCTCCGCCATGATAGCATACCATCCTGAAGTGGGATTGGGAGTGGTGGGAATGAAAACATTTAACATCGGCTTCTCTAGATGGCACTGTAAAATACTACTTACTTTTCCTGTCACAAAACCAATACTCCAAACTCCTTGTCGTGGATATTCAACCATAACAACACGCCTAAATTTAGTTTTAGAGTCTTGAAATAAAGTTTCTAAAATTTGCTTTAAAGTTTTATATATAGAACCTGCTAAAGGAATACCTTGTAAAATTTTTTCTCCCAATTCTAACAACCATCTACCGACAATATTTCTCGCCATTAAACCAATGAGTAAGATAAAGCCCAAAGGAACTGTTAAGCCGATAAAAAAATTGAGTATATTAGTTAAAACTGGATCTACTCCATCAAATGGATTTATTTGTTTAGGTATTTGCGTCAGGAATTTAATTGCCCAATTAGATATAACATAACTAAGCCAAATAGTAGTTGCCAAAGGAATTACGACTAAGAGTCCAGCAATCAAATCATTTTTTAAATCTTGCTTAATTTTTTGTAACACAAGCTTCCTTTTTCATTTAATTTATTAGTGCCTAATTACTTTATTATCAACTAAAAATAGGCTATTAACAATATCGATCGTTTTTGAGAGTAAATCACTTCAATAAAGTTAACAACTTTTTCAGAATTAGATCGCAATAATTAAGACTTTAGATAGTATCTGCTGAATAAATATGAAACCTTTATGAATAATGCTTAACGCTAAAATTTACCTCGAAAAATATCAAAAATAACTCCAAATTTTCATTGTCAATTATCCAGTTTACGTCCCTCAATCACGCAAATATCTTCAGCAGTGCTAACAATCTGAGTTAATTTTAATCCTGCTTTGACAAATAAATCTTCAAATTCAGCTTCTGTTCTTTCTTTGCCTCCAGGACACATGACTAACATATTCAGGACTTACGCAAAAGACATGATAATAGAAGGAGATTTTAATTCTTTTTTCAAATAATTAGAAAGTAAAGAATGCTTAACTTCATAAATCGTTTTACCTGTTGAATACGCTAACTAATCTATTTTTTTTGACAGGGCAATAATAAATTTTATTTAGCTTTTCTATT
>JAALKG010000174.1 GCA_011088145.1 Cyanobacteria bacterium MH1_Bin12
TAATAAACGTACTACAGAATCTCTAATATATTCTTCTTGATCTAAAGCTCTACGAGAGTAAAACAAGCCTAATCCGGCTGCCGAAGTTTGCAAAGCATCCATGGGATGACCACTTTCAGGAAAACATTTCATCATATCTCGAATATGGTATTTAATACGACGATGTTGAGTGATTTCAGATTGAAAATTCACCAACTCTTGTTTCGTCGGTAAGTGACCCCAAATCAATAAATATGCAGTTTCTAAAAAGGTACTATGATGGGCTAACTGTTCAATGTTCATACCTCTGTATTCTAAAACGCCCTTTTCGCCATCTACATGACTAATACTTGATTGAGCAACGGGGATTCCTTCTAAGCCGGGGTGATACTCACAAGTTATAATTGCCATATTATTAATACCTCGATATTAAACGTAAAATAGTTGTCAAAAAAAATCATTCCTTGAAATAGTAAATTAAGTTGTTATTAATCAAGAAAAATGAATTTTATTTGTAAAGTTGAGTCAATAATTGATTAAAGTGACACTCTATTATATTCAATCGGGAACTTAATTCATGTTCAATTAGATTAATTTCACAATTTTATCTTTTCACACCACAGTAGATATTGTGAGGGCAGGAGTTAAATTAACAATTAACCGTTACCCGTTTTGAGTGAATTACCGTGACTGCGAGCTTTTTTTGAATCCCCAATAATGACCAAAACTCTTACTAGCATAGCTTTTGAATTTATTCAGTAGATCATAACTATAGTTTTGCCAGACAAATTATTTGTGCAAAAGAGTTAATTTATCATCCATTTAGGAGAAGTTAGTAAGAATAATTCACATGTTCCTATCGGATTGCTAGAATTCAGTAATTCTATACCGATAATACCAGCTTTTTTGAGGCTCAATCTATTTTGAATTTTTCCCCAAACTAGTAATTCAGTCCAATCAGTTAAATTGGGTTGATGTCCTACTAAGCAAATATTAGTGTCTATGGGATAATTTTGTTCTTGTATTGAGTTAATCCATTCTAAGATATTTCCTTCTGGTTTTAAGGCTGAATGTTCTATTATTTGTTCAGATAATGCTGCTTGTTTTAATATTATTGCTGTTTCTTGGGCTCTTCGATAGGGACTGGTTATAATCACATCAAATTTTATGTCTAAACGAGATAATTTCTGAGCTATTTTTTGTATTTTTACAATTCCTCTTTTCGCCAACATTCTATCTGCATCTGGCTTGTCGATCGCTTTTAATTCTGCAATACCATGACGAATTAAATAAATTTTCATATTGAGATTCAAGCAATAGATATTAAGTACAGGTCTTGATCTTACCAAGAAAAAGTCTCGATCGAACTTTCAACTCACAATTGGAAACTCAACATCCCATGTTAAGAAGATGCTTGTTCACCTAGTAGGCTATCTAATTTCTGTTGACTTTCTAATGAGTATAAATCATCACATCCACCAATATGTCGATCATTAATAAAAATTTGTGGTAAAGTTTTTTTACCTTCAGCTCTTTGTGCCATAAATTTTCGAGCGTTTTCATCTCCATCTATTTTATACTCTTGAAATTCACTGCCTTTGAGCCAAAGTAATAATTTAGCTTTAATACAATAAGGGCAAGTTTGCCAAGTGTAAATCTCGACTTTTGCGTGAATTGAATTCTTATTTAAACCGAAAATATTTCTAATAAGATCAAACATAATTAATTGTTTATTTTTTTATTTTGTAGAGAAAATTTGAGCTTTTCAAAGATTGATAATTGATTAATTTTTTCCCTTTGATTAATTAAGTAAATACTAATTAAAGTAAATCCAACTCCTAACCATTGTAGGTTTGATAATTTTTCTTCTAATAATAAATTACCAAAAGTCAAGGCAAAAACAGGTGTTAAAAAAGTTAACGCACTTAAACTAGTTAGATTGCCTTTTGATGCTAAGAAAAAGAATAAACCATAAGCGATCGCACTACCAAAAATAGTAGCATAAGACAAAGATAACCACGCCGATAAATCTAAATTTACCCATTGAGAAGATTCCGTGCCAAAACTCAAAATAAATAATACTAATCCCGCCAAAATTAAATGCCAACCCGTTGCCACCACAGGATCAACATGACGACAAACAAAAGGAATCATTACTGTACCAATTGCCATAGATAAAGAAGCCAACAACATTAGCCATTCACCATTATCAAACAGACTTTGCCAACTCAATTGAACATCAACAAAATTTCCCTGCCACCAATTAGTAATCCACTCATCAGGTAAACCAATCAAACTGATACCGAGAATACCGATAATTAAACCAAACCAGCCCCAAAAACCAATAATTTCCTTAAATAACCATCGAGACATAATCGCCACAGCCAAAAGCTGAGAATCAATCATCACAGAGCCTAAACCTGCATCTGTGCGAACTAAACCTTCTGCGAGAAAACCTTGAAATAAACAGCCATCAATTAAGGCAAATAATCCAATCCATCCCCATCCTTTCCACGTAATTTGTTGATTTTTACCTAACAAGATTGCTACTAATAAGATTAAAATTCCTGCGGGCAAAATTCTAATACCCGCTAAAAACAAAGGAGTCGTTTGTTCAATGACACCTTTCATCGCCACCATTGTCGTACCCCATAAAAAGAAAGGAGCGATTAAAATAATTGGTGTCCAAAAAGATGAATTGTGATTATTCTTTAATTGCATTAATTATGAATTTTATTGCGTTACATTTCTTAATATTAATAGAACAGGAAGCATCCTAGTGCAGATGGGTGAAAATAATTGACCAGTAAAAACGAGTGTAAAAACAAATAATACCAAGGCTTTTAAATTCTACATTCTGTATTCGTGTAGTAGAACCTCAATTTTGTTTTGAGGGATAGATAGTCAGATTCAAAATTCTAACAAAATATTTTCTCCCAGCTCCTTTTCTTCCTTTTCCTGTGCTATGGGAATCTATCATTTCAAACTTAACGGACTACTATTATTTACCCGTTAATTTGACCATGCCGATGCCACCAAAGTACAAACCAAGTACTGCACCTCCGAGAAGACATTGAGTAAAAGGGTCAGTAGAAGGGGTTATAACGGCACCCAGAATAACTGAACCTAAGATAACTAATCGCCATCCTGACAGCATTTGTTTAGAGGAGACTAAATTTAAAGTACCTAATAATAATTGGATAACAGGTATTTGAAAAGTTAAACCTGTGGAAAACATTAATAATAATACAAATTTAAAATATTTATCGATCGACCATGCTTGTTCAACAACATCACCACCATAACCGATGAAAAAGTTTAAAGCAGCAGGAATTAAAACATAATAAGAAAAAGCTAAACCAACAAAAAATAAAATACTAGAACCAAAAACAATTGGAGCCAAAAATTTTCGCTCTTTGCGAGTTAAACCCGGTACTATGAATTGAACAATTTGATAGATAATAATGGGACTAGCCACTAATATTCCTGCATATCCTGCCACCTGTAAAGAAACAAAGAAAAATTCTCCTGGTGCTAATTGTAAAAATTTAACTCCCGTGGCAGGTATTTCTAAAATAGCAACGATTTGTCTGACGAAAGCAAAGCATAAAATTGCTCCCGCAATAATGGCGATTAAACTAACGAAAATACGTTGACGTAATTCTTCCAGATGATCAAAAAAAGACATTTCTGAGGAGTTGGGTACTTGCTCCCAATAATCTAAATCATCTTGTTGCTCTGCATTAGCAGGATTTTCTACTGGCTTAGTTGTCATTGTCAATATATGGAAATTAGTGCAGGTCAATTTTAAACTATTGTAACGGTTAAAAGACTTCTTAAAAAAGCGATGCTTTAACCATATATAGTCAAAAGTTCCAAGGGTAAAGGTATTCTTCTTGAGAAAAGGTTTAAACTCTCACCAAAATTCTATTTATTTAGTCACAAATCGATCGACTATTTTACTTAATCCCACAGAATTGGATGCTTTAAACAAAATGCGATCGCCTTGGAGTACAATGTCGTTAAGATGAGCTAATAAATCATCGTGAGAAGTAAAAATTTTACTATCAAGATCTTTTGCACCTTCTGCAATGGAACGAGTTA
>JAALKG010000021.1 GCA_011088145.1 Cyanobacteria bacterium MH1_Bin12
GTGGTATTCATTTAGCAGCGATCGTCATTTGGCTTAATTGATGACACGCCCTAGGCAACTTTATTATTCTTGTTATTTTGTTCTGAATTAGTTTTATCACTCCCTGCCTCAAAATTAGTTCATAGTCAAACTATTACCCAAACTCCACAACAACAATGGAGAAAAATGAATGGTCAAGAAAAAAATCAAGAAATACTCTCTTTAATTAACCACAAAATGTCAGTTGCAGCTTTAAATCAATTAGCAATTGAGGGTTTTATTAGCTACGATTGCAAAAAAAGTTTTTATGTCAATGATCGTTATTCGGGAATGCAAACTTTACTGAGAATACAATGCTCTAATGGTAAAGGTGCATCATCTGCGATCGCTTATGATGAAGTAAGAATAATTTTAAATCGTTTTGAAGGTAATATTGAAAGTTTTGAAATTCAACGCATTAGTGATGAACATAATCAATCTACTTTTTCCTGACCAGACTAAATTATATAGTCAAGATATCTTGATAGTTACCAAACACCAAGAAGACTTACTGCAATTTGCCCGCTATCATCTAATCAGTCATGCTGTTGACTCTGTTAAAAAATAAAAGCATAAAAAATGGATGAGCTTTGGGTTTTAATCTGTTCAGGTTTAGTCTTTCTAATGCAAGCTGGTTTTATGTGTCTGGAATCTGGCTTAACTCGATCAAAAAATAGTATCAATGTTGCCATCAAAAATCTCGCCGATTTCGGTATTTCTCAAATGGGTTGGTTTGGTACTGACAATTTCTTTCTTACTGGCAATAATAACCCTAAAGCGATCGTCTTTTTCCTCTATCAAGCCATGTTTTGTGGTACAGCTACTACTATCATTTCAGGAGCAGTTGCCGAACGTTTGAAGTTTTTAGCCTATTTTATCATTATCACCCTCGTATCAGGTATTATCTACCCTCTGTTTGGTCATTGGGTATGGAATACCAATGGTTGGTTAAATCAAATTGGTTTTGTGGATTTTGCTGGCAGTACAGTTGTCCATGGTGTGGGTGCATGGGTAAGTTTAGCGACATTGTTAGTTATTGGTAGCCGTAAGGGTAGATTTGGAAAGGCAGGAGAAGTTAATAAAATTCAAGGTTCAAATTTACCTTTTGCCGTTTTAGGTGCTTTAATCCTCTGGTTTGGCTGGCTAGGATTTAATGGTGGTAGTACTTTTGTTTTTGACGATCGAGTTCCCCACATTATTTTAAATACCGTTTTATCTGGGGTTGGAGGCATGGTGATGGCGATGATACTATGTCAGATTAAAACAGGTAGAATCGAAGTGGAAGAGCTAATTAATGGTTCCATTGGTGGCTTAGTTGCCATTACCGCCTGTTGTGATATTATCCCTCATGCGATCGCTATTATTGTTGGGGCAACAGGGGCGGCATTTACCCATTTAATTTCTTTGAGTTTACGCAAATATCGTATCGACGATGCGGTTGATGCGGTTGCGGTACAGGGTGGTGCAGGGGTTTGGGGGACAATTTGTGTCGCCCTTTTTGGTCAATTAGATTTGATTGATAATGGTTTAAATCGTGGTAGTCAGCTTTTGGTACAACTTTTAGGAGTTGCGATCGCATTTGCTTGGGCATTTATCCTTACATGGTTAATCTTGACAGTAATTAACCGATTTTTGGTTTTAAGGGTATCTCCCGAAGATGAAGAAATCGGTTTGAATATGTCAGAACATTTGGCAAAAACCGACACTTATGATTTATTCCAAGTGATGGATGTACAGGCGAGAACGAATGATTTAACCTTAAGAGTACCTGTGGAATCGTTCACCGAAGTGGGTCATATTGCCACTCGTTATAACCAAGTTATCGATGCCTTGGAAGAAAATCATCGCCAAAATACAGACTCTTTAGAAGAACTTTATACCATTACGGCCACTGCCGTTTCCGCCGTAGAAAATCAAACTTTTAGACCAGAAGATTTTGAGATGTTTACCAGTCGTGGGGATGAGTTAAGCATTTTAGCTACGGCATTACAAGATATGGTCAACATTATTAATCAGCAACAACAACAGTTAACAGAATTGAAGAACGAATATGGCGAGTTGAATTCAGAAGAACACAAAGAAATTGATTAATTTCTTCAGTCAATTTCTGGAAATCCAAATATCGGCAAGAGTAAGGTTAAAGAATATCTCGATCGCATTTTTTGATTGTTTTATCCCCACAACTGCATAAGGTAAATTCACCACAACTATAACCTGACAACAAAACAACAATCATTCTTACACTTACAAATTCATGAAAATCAAAAAATATTTACCCCTTCTTCTTTCCACGATATGTGTTTATGGTAGTGCGATTACAATACCCGCATTCCAACCAGATGGTAATCTTTCCGCATCAGCCTTAAGTATTAGAGAAAATCGTGTTAATGGTCGTAATGTTAAACAAGTAATATATGGAGGATCTCAAAGAGGTATTTTCCAACCACAACGCAACGGTTCATGGATTGAAAAAAATAGAGATGGACAGTTTAGTTTCAGAGAAGTAGGTCGTGATGATTGGTCAGTCTATTTATTAAAATCAGATGGCTTAAACATACAATTAGACTTACATCGTCAAGAAGTAATTTTGAGAGGACAAGGTAAGCTCTACGATATCAAAAAAGCTTCTCGTAAAGTAAGTAAACAAAGAAGATTACATTCACAAAATATCAGAATTAATCACACAAATAGAGTTAATAATCACAATGGTCGGACAAATACCTATCGTAAACTCACAACTCTATTTTTAGAAAAAGAAAATAAATGTTTTGAAGGTAATAAAGTTGCCAGAGGCTCTACCTTAGGAGGAGCAGCATTTATGGATGATTGTCAAAATGTTTCTGGACAATCTTGGAAAATGATTCCCACAGGAGGTGGTTACTTCCGTCTCACTACTCAGTTTTTAGAGAAGGAAAATAAATGTCTTGAAGGTAATAAATTTGCCAGTGGTTCTACCCTTGGAGGACGAGCATTTATGGATAATTGCCAGAATGTTTCTGGACAACTTTGGAAAATGATTCCTACTAGTAATGGTTATTTTCGCCTCACTACCATGTTTTTAGAGAAAGAAAATAAATGTCTTGAAGGTAATAAATTCGATTTTCGATCGACTTTAGGAGGAGGAGCATTCATGGATAATTGTCAGAATGTTTCTGGACAACTTTGGAAATTTAAAAATTAATTCTCTTGTGTGCAAAAATTTAGAGACGAGCTATAACTTGTCTCTACAAATTTTTATGAGGACAATTAATTGTCAATTATCATCTGGGCTATATTTGGCTCAAAATTTCTTCATCCAAACTAAAATCAATATCAGCTTTATCTCTACCACTAGCTAAATAATCATTTTCAAAAGAATCTTTTAAACCAGAGACTAAATCGTATTTAGGTTGCCAATTTAGCTCATTTTTCGCTTTAGAAATATCAGCAAAGAAATGCTGTACCCTCATGGGAAAAGCTTTTCTTTTACCTAAATTAAGTACAGTAGGATCATAATATTTAATATCTATATCAGCAGGATTTTTACCCATTGCCTCAGCACAACAGTGAGCTAATCGGGTAAAAGTAACATATCGATCGCCTGAAATATTATAAATTTGTCCGATCGCTTTTTCATTACCTAATACTGCCGCCATGGCGATGGCTAAATCTTCGATATGACCAAATTGAGTGAAATGGACACCACCAGCAGGAATTAAAATCGTTTTATTTCGTATTAATCGATCGAAAAACCATGCTTCCAAATCATTATAATTACCCGGTCCATAAATATAAACAGGACGAATCGAAGTAAAAGGAATACCTTGTTCTTTTAAATATTTTTCCGTTTCAAACTTACCTTTGTGGCGACTATTAGGATCAACTGGATCTTCTTCTGTGTGAGGCATTTGAGTCGAAGGTAAATAAACTCCAGCAGAACTCACATAAACAAAATGAGAGATTTTTCCCTTAAATAATTCAACCAAAGGTTTAGTATCAGCTAACTCTCTACCATTATTATCAAAAATAGCATCAAATTTTTCTCCTGCTAATTTCTCCTTCAATTGAGTAGCATCTTTTCTATCACCATGTATTTGTTGAATACCCTCAACAGGTGCAGGTTTATTACCACGATTAAAAAGAACAACTTCATGTCCTTGAGATACCAAAATCTTAGTCAGAGAAACCCCGATAAAACGAGTTCCCCCCATAATTAAAATACGCATAAATGAATAGATTATTAATTGATAACTATCTATTATCAACCATTAACTATCAACTATCAATTATTAACTATTCGATCACACCACCACCAGTACCTTGAAACATTATCCACGAAAGGAAAAAATTAGCAATAAAAATAGCAATCAAAGAAATAACTACCGCCGCAGTAGTAGACTGCCCAACTCCTTTTGCACCACCACTAGTTGTTAAACCCCAATTACAACCAATTATGGAAATTATTCCCCCAAAAACAAAAGATTTGATCACACAAGCAAACACATCCCATACTTTCAGAAAATTACGAATTGATTCGAGAAAAATAGTACTGGAAATATCATAGATAGAGTCAGAGATCATCAGTCCTCCTGTCATACCCATCAATAGTGATAACACAGTCAAAACAGGTAACATAAAACAACAAGCCAAAACTCTAGGTATAACTAGATAATCAATGGGATCTGTTTTTAAGACATATAAAGCATCAATTTGTTCTGTTACTTTCATTGTGCCAATTTCGGCGGCAAAAGCACTACCCACTCTTCCTGCTAATACTACCGCTGTTAAAACGGGAGCTAATTCTCTGGTTAAAGCGATCGCTAAAACGCCTCCCACAGCACTAGTTGCCCCAAAATAAATAAATTCTCTGGCTACCTGAATCGTAAAAACCATTCCCACAAATGCCGCTGTAATTAAGGCGATCGCCAAAGAGGCCGGTCCTACAAATGCCATCTGCTCAAAAGTATTAAGACGATAAATTCTGCCTTGTAAAATATGAAGGATAATCTGTCCTGCTAACAAAAATCCCGACAGTAGACGTTGTAATAGTTTATTCATTATTCATTACTTAATAATCAATTTTCATCCACTTTAAAACGCTCTACAGAGGAAATTAAACCTTTACTAATACCAACTAAGTTTTGGAGTGAACCTGCAACTCGTTGCGACTCCTGAGAGGTTGCTTGTGCTGTTAATTCAACTGCTTGCATAACTTTTGCCACACCACGGGAGTTTTCTCTTTGCTCGTCAGTATCAGCGGTAATCGATCGCACTAGGGCATCAATACGATTGGATACTTGAATAATATCTTCCAAGGCTCGTTTTGCTTGTTCAGATCTTTCGGTTACATCTCTTACCTGTTGGATACCTTCTTCCATAGCAGTCATAACTGAACCAGTTTCCGTTTGAATTTGTAATACGATTTGTTCAATTTCTTGCAAAGATTTCGCACTACGATCTGCCAACTGACGGACTTCATCGGCGACGATCGCAAAACCACGACCTGCTTCTCCCGCCCTTGCCGCTTGAATAGAAGCATTTAAAGCCAGTAGGTTAGTACGAGAAGAAATTTGTGAAATAACCGCCACAATAGTCGAAATCTGTTGGGAAGCTTCAGCTAAACGTTTTACCTTACGAGTGGTTTCTGATACGGTTTCCCTAATTTGTAAAATACCTGCCACAGTACGTTCTACCGCATCTCCACCTTTGAGTGCTGTCACACTGGAAGAACGAGCAACCTCCTCTGCCTCTTGGGCATTTTCAGCCACCCTTTGAATCGAATCGGTAATCATTTGCACAGAATTAAGGGTAACAGCTAACTCTTCTGCCATTCTTAAAGCATCACTAGACTGATTACGAGCATATACTTCACTATCCGCACTCGCTTTGTTTACCTGAATTGCGGCTTGTTGTACTTGTTTAACAATTTTACGAAGACTACTAATGGTCAAATTAAAGGCATCTGCCACCGCTCCTAATACGTCGGCAGTCACTTCCGCTTGTACCGTTAAATCTCCCCTTGCTGCACCTTCCACATCATCTAACAGACGAATTACTTGACGTTGTAAATCTTCTCTAGCTCGTTCGGTTTCTTCTGCCCGTTTTCTGGCTTCTTTGGTGGTCGTATTAATCATTTTCGCCATTTGATTAAAGGCAGCGGCTAAAGTTCCAAATTCATCTTGAGAATAGACCACGACTTTAACCTTGTAATCTCCTTGATAAATGGAGTCAAATTGATTTTTAAGCTCATTGATATAGCGTTTAATATGACCATTGAAATGACTGTAATTCTGAACTGTAGTCAGCATATTCCTCGTTGATATCACTGAACAAATGATTGTCCTCAGTTAACATTTTTTCTAAATCTCGCAGCTCAGGTTCTTGACTTTCTTCTTCTGAGGCGACAACGAAAGTAGGAGCACTTTTATCTTCTAGCTCATCAATATTAAAATCGTCATCATCCATATCTATGTCATCTAACTGTTCGTAATTAAAAGTAGAAGGATCAAAATCATCGATTAACTCTTCTTGCTGATTTTCAGAATTCATCTTAAGATCAGACTGAGTATTATTAATAGCTATTTTTGGTACAATGCTTGCAGCTGTTTGATCATCGGGATCATCACTGATTTCAAAAAAGGGATTTTCATCAAAACCAGAATCTTGAGAGTTGTTTTGATTTTGTTCACTATCTTGTTGTAGATTAGCATTTTGTTGTAGAGTCGGGTCGGTGGGATCTTCTATCTCTTCTTCAAAATCTTCCGCATCCCACTCTATATTTTCAAATTGAATACTTTCTGTCCATTCATCATCGGGTTCTTCGTCATCGACTTCTTGAATTTCATTTTCAAAATCTTCTTCATCCATGTCTAAGGGCAAAAATTCATCATCAAAAGAAAGAAGATCATCATCATCATTTAATGGAACTGGAACTCCATTTTCAATCTTTTCTAGTCCTTCATTGGCAATGCTGATTAAATCTTCTCGATCAGTTAAATTTAATACTTTTTGATAGTTACTTTTGGCAACATCGTATTGTTCATGACTCAAGTGTATATGTCCCCTAAGCAATAATACATTTGGATCGTCAGAATTTTGATCAAGCATTCCATCGAGTATATTACCAGCTTCATCAAAATCACCTTCTAAATATGCGGTTCTAGCTTGTTGAAACCTTTCCTCATAATTATTTTCTGATGCCATTTTGCCCTCTCTATCCATGATTAATTTTGGTTTATTATCATAATTAATATATTTTATGCTACCCAACGAGCAGAACGTAGGATTGCAATTTGGTCTAATAATCTTACATAGCTATTATTTTCATCTACCCATTCACCTTGAATATAAGGTGCAACATGATCGGGAACATTTCTCGGAAGTTGTAATGTATCTATATCAATCCATTCGATCGCTCCTAGCTGATCTACTGCTAGTCCTAATATGGTTTCTTGTTCTTCTACGGCGATGACAGGTATTTCAGTTCTATCAGTGTTTAACATATTGGGAAACCCCAAAAACTGCCCTAAATCTGAGACCCAAATTATTTCCCCTCGAAGATTTATGGTTCCTAGTAATAAAGGAGAAGCATTGGGTACAGATGTAATGCGATCGGCTTCTTGTTGCATTACTTCTCTAATACCAAATGCGGGTAAAGCAAATTCATCTCCAGAAGGTAAGACGAAACGAAGATGTAGCTCTCCCTCTGGTGCTTCCACTTCTGGAACTTGTTGATCTATATCTAAAGAAGCATTGAGATTATAATTTGTTTGGGAATATTCTTGATTGTCAACCATATTTGTTTAGATCTCTTAATTAATAATCTTTAAAGCAATTCTATTACTGTCGTATTGTTTCAGATAGTATAAGACAAAAGTCAATTTTCCAATAGTTATTTAGACTGATTTTAATGGTTAAAGGGTTGTAACATAAATTTGTGAATATTGAGCAATGATATAACTCATATACATAAAAACTCTTTTGATTGTTTAAGATTTTAAAGATTTTGTGATAATTATTGTCATCACATTATTCCATGGAACGGTTGATAGTTTGAATGCTCAATTCGTATTCAACGTATAGTTGACTCTATATAGGCGAAAAGATTGTTATTAATGAATGACAATCATTTATTTTTATCATGCATCTGTTTCAAGCCATCTAAATGAATACTAAAAGTTAAATAAGGAGAAGGTTCAAATAAATCTAATTTATCTTCTAATAAAATTCCGTTGGTACAAAGATAAACAAATTTTTTCCTTTCCACTAAACCCTTAACAATTTCATCCATTTGTGGATGTAGTAAAGGTTCTCCTCCTGGGATTGAAACCACAGGTGCACCACACTCTTCTACCGCTTTGAAACAATCTTCTGGACTCAGATGTTGTTTCAAAATTTGTAATGGATGTTGTATTTTTCCACAACCTGGACAAGCAAGATTACAGCGAAATAAAGGTTCCAACATTAATACTAAGGGATATTTCTTTCTACCCTGTAGTCTTTGTGTCACTATATATTTACCTACAGATAGTGCTTGCTGTAATTGTACTGCCATGGTTAATCCTCACACGTTAATGATAATTTTCAAGTCTATATCGAACAATTAGCAATCATGATCAATAATTAATCTCAAGATTTTAGACTCTTTTCAAATTCTATACTAACCAAAGATAAACGAACACAGAACTTTAAATTCGGAATTGGGAAATATTTGTTTTATATTCTTGTACTACATTTATCCATAATTATCCACCAAGCAATACGCTGACATAATGATGAAGTGATGAAATGAAAGCAAACTATGGTAAAGAAATAACTATATAATTTTGGCAATAATACTTTCTAACTCAGGCTTTTCCAATGTAGTAATAATAAATACTTCTTGTACACTTTTACCACATCTTGCTATTAACTTATAACCACCGTAAGTGGGCACGGAAACTTTTAATCTCATTTTGGGAGAATGACTACGAGAACGACTTAAAACAGCAGGAGTAATGGTTCTAATACCATCATATTTAACTAATTTTTCCAAAATAGGAATTAAACCATCAATGTGAGTAGAATGATTCCAGACGATTCTGCCTTCCGATGGTTTGTTCATACTTTCTCCAAGGGTGCCATTGTTAATCCTTCTCTACGTAATTGTTGATGATACAATTCTGCTTGTTCTAATGGACCTGTCCAGACTAATGCTTGTCCTTCAAAATGAACTTGATTAGTCAGTTCCCATGCTCGATCGCTTGACATATTAGGTATATATTGGATTAAACAATTACAAACGTGTTCGAAAGTATTAAAATCATCATCAAGTACAATTACTTTAAAGTTAGGATATTTTTTGCGAACAATTTGCTTAGATTTAGTTGGAGCAATAATGCTGGTGGCTAAAATGATAGCTATCATAACTTAATACATAAAAATAATGATTAAAACCTGAAAATTTGATTTAATCTTTATTCAATTATATACCACAACCTTTAATTTTCATATAAGGACATATTCTAAATCATTTACGATTATCATAGTTAGAAATCTTTGGAGAACTTAAACTTTTTTCTAATCTGAAAAATTTATTTAATTATACTCGTAGATTCACTAACTATACTAGGATAATTTAAGTAATTTAAAGACCAGATATATCATCATAAAATCATTAAAACTAAGTAAATATTATTTACCATTAATAATGACTAATAAAAAAAGAATAATTGAAGTTTTAAGAACAGGACAAGCTCAAGAAAAAATTACCATTCAAGGATGGATAAGAACCACAAGAAAGCTCAAAGAATTTGCTTTTATGGAAGTTAGTGATGGTTCCTCTTTAGCTAATTTACAAGTAGTTTTAAATCAAGATATACCTGACTATGAAAATATTATTAAAAGATTAAATACAGGAGTTTCTATCAGTATAGAAGGTGAATTAGTGGAATCACCAGCTAAAGGACAAAGAATCGAATTACAAGCTACTCAAGTAGAAATATTTGGTGATTGTGACCCTGAAACTTACCCATTACAGAAAAAACGTCATTCCTTTGAATTCCTGAGGACGATCGGTCATTGGAGGGGACGTACCAATACTTTAGGTGCTGTAATGCGAGTTAGAAATGCTTGTGCTACAGCTATTCATCAATTTTTTCAAAGCAAAGGATTTATCTGGGCTCATACTCCCATTCTGACAGCAAGTGATTGTGAAGGTGCAGGAGAACTATTTACCGTTACCAACTTTAATCTAGATAAGCTGATAGCCGAGAAAAAAGATGCAATAGATTATCAGCAAGACTTTTTTGGCAGAAAAGCTTATTTAACAGTAAGTGGTCAATTAGAAGCTGAAATAATGGCAATGGCTTTTGAAAATGTTTACACTTTTGGTCCCACTTTTCGTGCTGAAAATTCTAATACTTCCAGACATTTGGCAGAGTTTTGGATGGTGGAACCAGAAATGGCTTTTTGTGATTTAGAGGGGGATCAAAATTTAGCGGAAGAATTTTTAAAATACATCTTCAATTTTGTTTTAGAAAACTGTCCTGAAGATATGGAATTTTTCAATAAAAGAATTAATACAACTGTCTTAAGTAATGCTGATAATATTATCAATAATGAGTTTGAAAGAATAACTTATACTGAAGCTATTAAATTATTAGAAAAAACTACTAAAAAATTTGAATTTTCTGTAGAATGGGGTATCGATTTACAGTCAGAACATGAACGTTATTTAGCCGAAGAATTATTCAAAAAACCTGTCATTGTAACTGATTATCCTAAAGATATAAAAGCTTTTTATATGCGTTTAAATGAAGATCATAAAACTGTGGCGGCAATGGATATTTTAGCACCGAATATTGGTGAAATAATTGGTGGTTCGCAACGGGAAGAAAGGCTTGATTTTTTAGAAGCAAGAATTGCACAGATGAATATTCAAGCTGATGATATTTGGTGGTATCTTGATTTACGTCGGTATGGAACTGTGCCTCATGCTGGTTTTGGTTTGGGCTTTGAAAGGCTTGTGCAATTCATCACAGGGATGGAAAATATTCGTGATGTGATTCCTTTTCCTCGCACTCCGATGAACGCAGAATTTTAGTATTCAATTTCTTTTATTGATAAGAAGTAGTGTTGGAATTAGTCAAACAAAGCCGGTTAATGAAATTTATAATGGAGAATTAAACGGCGTTCATCATGCCTTATAGCTTATAGCTTAGGTCTTAAAGCTTAATATAAACAACTATTTTGACTTTTTCAGCAAACCTTATTTAGAGTTAAAATAAGTGTAAAGAAATATAAAGAAGAATATGGCAAATCCCCGACTCAAGAAATTAATATCTTATTTAAAACCTCATATGTCGAGCTTGTATGGGGGAATTTCTGCTTTACTGGTAGTCAATATCATTGGTGTTTATATTCCTTTACTCATACGTAATATATTTGAAGATTTACAGAACAATTTTGAATTTAATGTTCTGATTCGTTACGTCATCGTATTACTTGTATTAGCTTGTATCATGTGGGGAATTAGGATGTTATCCCGTGTTCTCATTTTTGGTATTGGCAGACAAGTAGAATTTGGTTTAAAGCAAAGAATTTTTGAGCATCTTTTAAAATTAGAACCCGATTATTTTAGTACTAATACTTCGGGAGATTTAATCAATCGTGCTACCAGTGATGTTGATAATATTCGACGTTTAGTGGGTTTTGCCATTCTTAGCTTAATAAATACTGTTTTTGCTTATGCTTTAACTCTACCAGCGATGTTATCTATCAATGTTAAGTTAAGTTTGATGGCATTGGCAATTTATCCTTTGATGCTGATTACAGTGCAATTGTTTAGTGACAAATTAAGAAAAGCACAATTGGATGTCCAAGAAAAGCTATCTGATATTAGTGAATTAGTACAAGAAGATATGAGTGGTATTTCTTTAATCAAGATTTATGCTCAAGAAGATAATGAAAGAAAGGCTTTCGCCGAAAAAAATGAACGATTATTAAAAGCTAATTTGACTCTAGCACAAACTCGAAATTTACTTTTTCCCATTATTGGTGGAATTGCTAATATTAGTCTATTGATTTTGTTATGGTTTGGTACTAGTGATATTGAAAAGGGTATCCTGACTGTTGGGGATTTAATTGCTTTAATTTTATATGTAGAAAGATTGGTGTTTCCTACTGCTTTGCTTGGTTTTACCATTACGACTTATCAGCGAGGAGAAGTCAGTATAGACAGAGTTGAATCTATAATCGAGGCAAAACCTAAAATTAAGAATACTTCTACCACTATTTTTTTACCCATCGAAAAAGTACAAGGGGAAATAAAAGCGGTAAATTTGACTTATTGTTACCCGAATAGTAAAAATAAGGCTTTAGATAATCTCAATTTTTCGATTAAAGCAGGACAAATGGTGGCAATTGTTGGCTTGGTGGGTTCAGGTAAATCAACTTTAGCTAATGCTATACCTCACCTTTTAAATATTTCTTCAGAACAACTATTTTTAGATGGTATCGATATTACTAATATTAATTTAAATGATGTTCGTAAAGCGATCGCTTATGTCCCTCAAGAAAGCTTCTTATTCTCTACTACTATCAAGAATAACATTGCCTATAGCGATCCTCTAGGGGAAACTTCAGATATAGAATTTGCTGCTCAACAAGCTCAAATTCATTCAGAAATAATCAATTTTCCCAAACAATATGAAACCTTGGTGGGAGAGAGAGGAATTAGTCTTTCAGGAGGACAAAGACAACGTAGTTCATTAGCAAGGGCATTATATGTAGATGCACCAATTTTGATTTTGGATGATGCTCTTTCTAGTGTCGATAATAAAACTGCAACACAAATTTTAGAGAATCTTAAATCAGAACAAGGTAAAACCATTATTTTTATCACCCATCAACTGTCCGCAGTACAAAATGCTGATCAAATTTTAGTTATGAAAGATGGAAAAATTGTTCAATCTGGAACTCATGAACATTTATTTGCAATGGATGGATTATATAAATCTTTATGGCAGAAACATGAATTAGAAGAAGTATTGAGTTAATTAATTATTAATTACCCTAAAGACTAATTTTGTTATCTTGAATTGAGATTATTTACGCTGTTCTTTAAAACGTTTTTGAGCCTCAGCAAAAGCAGTTTTCATAACTTGTTGAATTTTTTCGGGATCAGGTTTTTTGCCCCCAACTAAATCACCAAAATAACTACAAGCTCCTTCTCCTAATGCCCATGTATAGGCTGCTGCCCATGAAGCTGCCACAACTGTTCCTAATCCGGGGATGAATTTCATTAGTTCTCTACCAATTGCTTTTGCTAAAAAACCTCCTGCGATCGCGCTGAAAATTCCCCCAGCTTGAGAAACGGTAATTTTTTGTCCAGAAAGTTGACCTAAAACCCCCACCATTGTTACTTCTAAGGTCGTTAAGACAGGCATAGTAGCAAAAGGAAGGGGGACTGCGGAGATGGTTGCCGCCATGATTGTAAAGGCTAATATGTATCGTCTAGCAACATCTCTGTATAAACTGGCCAATTGTGAATCTACGGTTTCATCTAATAATTGATGAATGGTTTGAGCTTCGGCTGATGGTAATAATTGAGCTAGAGAATCAATCATTTTTTCTAAACCATAAAAAACGGGTTCATAACCATCTTCTTCTAAAGTAAAATCAATTAAAATTGCTTGATCAAATAAGTCATGAAAATTATCTTTAATAGTTTTAAATGCTTGATTAATCTCAGGAAAATCAGGAGGATATGGAGGATGATCACTTTCAATTTCAGAATAAAGTTCGTGAACAGAGGTCACAATTAACAAAGAGGGAATATCAGGATATTTACTTTTTAAATCACCAATAATTTTTTTTAAGGTATCCGTGGCAAAGTCGTTAATTTTAATGGTAATGAGTAGAATTGTTGCTTGGCTTTTTTTCCTTTCTAATTCTTCGCTTAATTCGCTAATAATGGCTTCGGTATTTTGTGAGCTATCCCCTAAACCCACAGTATCGGTAAAAATTAATAGGGGTAGATCATTTGAAGGATAAGCATAACGCTGGGTATGTTGAGTATGAGGACGAAAACCTTGCCCGATAATATCTGTACCAACTCCTGTTAATCCTCTGACAATAGAACTTTTTCCTGCTTGAGGTTTACCAATTAAAAGAGCTGAAGTAGTCGGTAATTGCGATCGCACAGATTCTAGTATCTTCGCCATTTCGGTTTCATCAACCCGAAACAAATTAAGGGCTTTACGAAAATTTTCCTGTAAAAAATTAAGCTTCATTACTCAACAAAATTATGTCAACTTAACGCCATCATTATAGTAACTCAGAACTTTGAACTCATAATTCAAAACTTTGAAACTGAACACCTACAGAAAAATGTGAATAGAAGTGTTTATACTTAGAACTACTGATGGCGAAATATTTCAGGAGCTTAAATGATATATTGATTATTTGCAATTCTGTGACATATAAAAGTCTCAATTCTCAATGACTAATAACTATTTGACTCCTTATCATGTGCGATTAAATAAAACCTTGAAACATCGTAATCTGTTACCTCCACACAGTAAAATCTTGATTGCTGTTTCTGGTGGACAAGATTCTCTATGTCTGGCTCGTTTATGTCTAGATTTACAAGTAAAATGGCATTGGCAAGTTGCGATCGCACATTATGATCATGGTTGGGAATTGGATCAAGGTTTAGCTTCCCATATCCTGAAAATTTGCCAAGATTGGGGGGTTAAATTATATTTGGAAACTGCTCAAGAAAAAATACCTGAAACAGAAGCAGGGGCTAGAAAATATCGTTATCAGGCTTTAACTAATATTGTCACTAAATATAAATTTGATTATCTACTGACAGGTCATACTTTAAGCGATCGCAGTGAAACTTTCATTTATAATTTAATTCGAGGTGGAGGAATAGAAGGATTAACAGCTTTACACTGGACAAGACAATTAACAAAAGAAGTAATGTTAGTTCGACCATTACTCAATTTTTTACGTAAAGAAACTCTGGAATGTTGTCAAAAATTAGAATTACCAATCTGGGAAGATAAATACAACCAAAATAAAAAGTTTGCTCGAAATCGTATTCGTCTTGATTTGATTCCTTATTTAGAGGAAAACTTTAACCCACAAACACAAAAACATTTAGCTCAAACAGCAGAAATATTAAGAGCCGATTTAGAATATTTACAGGCAAAAACTCAAGAACTATTTACTTTAGCAACTACCGAACAGGAAAACTGCTTAAAACGCTCTATACTGGCTTCTCAACCTCTTAATCTGCAACGCAGGGTTGTAAAACAATATTTGACTATTAATTTAGCTAAAATGCCTCATTTTGATGCGATCGAACAAGTTGTTAATTTAATCACAGCCCCCAATGGTAGTAGTAGTTCCACCTTGACCAAAAATACAATTGCAGGGGTAAAACAAGATTTGATCAGCCTCATATCTATTAGCTAATGACCTTTGATGTAGTAAATTTATCCTTTAGATTGCAGGAGCATCTCAGATTGGATATGAGTAAAAATACTCAGTTAAATAACTGTAGTTTAGACTAATTAAATAGAACAGACGAAAATAAAATAAAAAAAGGAAAAATAGAGAGAAAATAAAAACAGTAATAAAATGAATGTTCTCTCTATGACAAAATATGACAGATTAAAAAAATTTCGTCAAGATAGCTATCAAATGTTGATTAAAGCAAAGGATGCGACATTTGAATTAATGGATAGCATTATGACAACCAAAAATGCGGATAGTTTAGCTGAATTTTCTCTTTGTCCATTATTTAGGAGAAAATGGCATAGTACTTATGAAGCGATAGAAGATTGTCGTCCAAATAGCAATAAATTGATGAAAAGATATATTCAAGAAATACCAAATTTAGAATATGTTTTGCTAGGAATAGACAATACTCATTGGGAATTTAAAGCAGGGAAAACCCTAAAAGATAGAGGTTATAACTATAAAAGCAGTGCTCAAAATTCATCAATTTTAGGATTGGGATACAGCACGATTGCATGGTTACCACAATTGGAAAATAAAGGAAGTTGGACATTACCATTAAGGCACGAAAGGATAACATCATTTGAAACGGCTTTATCAAAGGCAACATGGCAATTATGGTTAAGTAAAGATTTAGTAGAACAATCTCATCTACCATGGCAAAAATCTCAACAGAATTTAACACCCCCAAGAATAGCACAGTCAATGTTTTCACTTTTAATCGAGATTGGTTCACCCACCACAATAGCTAAAACCCGAAAAAAAGCAGCTTAAAAGAATAATTGACAAAATTTATTTTCCACAGAAGCTAATTTTATTTAGCTGACTTATCCTCATGCCAAATTTTATTTAGTCTAAAGTAGAGTCTTAACTTTAGGGTAATATAAAGATTGTGGAGATATTGTGGATATTAATTATTTATTTGATTTAACTTAATATATTGTTACATTAAATGGTGTTTGAAATTTGAAGAGCTTATAAAAACAATAGTCTTATATAGCAGACAACGGGTTGATTAGGACATTGATAATTTCTCAAAGTATTGCTATGTAGAAATTTTAGCCTTTTCCCTTTGCTATAGTTGAGGAAAACCTTGATCGATTTCTCTAGTTTTTGCTTCTTTGGCTTCCAAGGCAATTTCCAGAATTTTCATTGCTTCTTGAGGATTACCTTCACCACAAAAAAATAAATCAGCGGCAAAATATCCGTATTCAGGCCAAGTATGAATGGCAATGTGAGACTCGGCTAAAGTAGCTGTAGCGGTTATTCCATGAGGGCTAAATTGATGTATAAATAAGTTGATTAAAGTTGCTTTTCCTACTGTAATAGCATCGATTAAAGCTTGTTTGATCTTGTCTGGATTATTTAATAAGTGGTCAGGTGAACCCCAAGCATCTAAAACTAAATGTGTACCTACTTTTTTCATGGTGCATTTTGTCTTTGGCATTGTACTTAGTTATAAACGCTTTTTCCATCCCCAGGTAAAATATCTAAACTGCGAGGATTAATTTTTTCTCCTGCCATTATTTCAATTTCATTACCCCAAATTTCGATCGCCAACACTTGATTATTTTCACTCTCATAATCATAATAAGTACAACTTGGTTCTTGCTTATTATGAGTATTTCCTTCGTATTTAATGGTCGCTTTTCCTGATTCAACACATTTATATAAATTACCGTTGAAATCTAACTCCGATGGTGGATTGGTGTTAACAGTAAGAGCATTAATAGGTTCAAACCATAAAACCTCAATTAAATCATCTTGTTCTATTGATAACCAACAAATTTTATCTTCATTGAGTAATAAATATTCAATCCAATTGAAGCCTCCTCCATCATAAATCACTCTTCCTTCAACAATCCAATTGTCACCTTTATAGCAAATAATATCCCCTACTTGAATGGTGAACAAATCTCTTTCCCCAGAAGCAATAATTTCTTGATTAGAAACAGTTTGAAGTTGAGGTTGTTGTTTAACGATAAAAAAAGTAACGGCAACTACGACAATAATTGCAATCCAAACTAAAAACATAATATTTTATAAAATAGGAATGAATTCAATATAGCAATTTTTAAACTCATGATTAGAAAATCATAACTCAAAGAAACTAAAAACTTTCTTAAATTGTTAATTATTAATTTAGTAGGCTTAGTGACTACTTGGGACATTTTGAATTGATGGTTGGGCTTCGTCTTTTTAACCCAACCAACAAACTTTTATTGTATATTTTCCATATCACCTTCTTCCCAAGGAGAAAAATCAACATCATCCAATGTTGTGTCTAAATTTTCATTGCTATCATTCATGTCATTACTATCAGTCTCATCACTGATAACATTAGCTTGTGACAGTAATTCTGGATCTATTTGGGTTTGTATCGAATTAGATTGTAATAGCTGTTGAATACTTTTAATAACAGTACCCAATTTGCCTTCATCTAACAGAGTATTAATTAAAGACAAACCACTAGTGGAAAGCAATAATTTATTGATGTCATTTACACTTTGATTACCGTCTCCATTTCCTCCTGGAAAAGAGTAAACACGAGCATCTCCTAATACCCCTTTTTGTGGAGCTAAGGATTTGAGTATTTCTGGCAGTTGGGGAGTGATTAAAGGCAACATCTCTTTTATAAGCTCGGCAGTACGATTGGCGTTATTTAGAGAATTTGCCGCTTGAATCTGAGCTAATTTACCTTGGGCTTCAGCTAAGTCTTTATATTTTTGTGCATCAGCTAAAGTACGGATGGATTCAGCTTCTAATTTGGCGGCTTGACGAGCTATTTCGGCTTGACGACGACGACGGAAAACATCAATTTCCACAACGTTTTGATCGGTGATACGTTTTTCACTGGCTTCTCTATCAGCGATGATTAAGGAAAGTTGTTTCTCTCTTTCGGCATTTTCTACCTGTCTGGCAGTTTTAACTGCTTCTTCTGCTTGGGCTCTTTCGGCTTCGGCACCAAATCTCTCTTTTTCCTTTTGGGCGATCGCAATAGAGGCTTCTTGTTTCGCAATTTGGGATTCTTGCTCTGCTTGGGCTATATTAATTTGGGCTCTTAAACGGGAAGACTGAACGGTTTGTTCACGTTCAATTTCGGCAACTTCTGCTTCTTGAGCTTGTAAAGTTTGAGCGATTTTAAATTGTTTATTACGTTCTTCTAAAGCGATATTGGCTTGAATTTGACTTTCTTTGATGGCTAATTTTTGGGTAATTTGCTCTTCATCGATCGCTTTTTGTTGTAAGATTTTATTCCGTTCAATTTTCGCCTGTTCTTGATCTTTTGATTCTTGAACTTCCCTTTCTCTTTGTGCTTTTAAAAACTCAATATCTTTCATTTGAGTCATTTTAGCTTCTTCTTTTTGTTGATTAATTAATAAAGATTGTTTTTCGGCATCTAACTCTTGTTGTTCGATGGCAATTTGAGTATTTAATTCAATCTCTTTTTTCTCTCTTTGATTGGTTAATTCAACATCAAATTTTTGTTTAATTGACTTTTGAATTGTCTCGGTACGTAACCGAACTCCTTGAGCATCAAAAAAGTTATTTTCATCGTAGGTATCACTTTCTTCAATTTCAGAAATAGCAATATTATTTAAAGTTAAACCTACCTTTCTTAAGTCTTGTTGAATTAAGCTTAACACTTCCTCGGCAAAACCTAATTTATCTGAATCAATTTCGGCGATACTTTTCTTTTTTGCTGCGGCACGAATAGCATCATCAGCTCTTTTTTCTAAGGCTTCTTTGATATCTACAGCAGAAATTTTTCCTTGATTTGAGAGTCTTTGAGAGGCGGTTAAAACTGCGTCTTTGTCAGCACTAACACAAACATAAAATGTCACTCGCATATTTGCTCTAAGATAGTCCCTAGTACGCACAGCTAAGTTACCTTGTCTAACAACATCGATGGATATTTCTCTCAATGGTACACGGGTTAATTCGTGAATACCGGGAATGACCATGCAACCACCATTCAAAATCACTTTTTTTTCCTTGGTAAATAAGCCACCATTGCGAACAAAAGCTTCGTTATTAGGGGTGACAACATATACTCTGGTATAACCCCAAATGGCAACAACCCCTAGAAAAACTAAACCACCAATCAAACTAGCAAAGAAAGTAAGACTGCCTAATGCTACATTAACTTGACCCATTATAGGTGTGGTATTGAGCGGAATTTCAGTGATGGTTTTGGTAAGATTATTTTCATGATTAAAATTAGATTGTGAACTAAAATTTATTTGTGAAGAATTATCTATTTGAGTTAAATTATTAATGGGTAATTGTTGAATAAATTCTAACCAAAATTTCATTTTTGTACTCCTTTTTTAGCTTGATAATTATTTGTGATTAACTATTAATTGAATTGAACCATTTATCTTGATCTGAAGTATTTTTAGCGATCGCTAAAAAGCAATTTTCACGTTTTTCAATAATTAAAACTTCTTCTCCTCTAACGGGGACAACTGTTGCCCATTCTGGTAAACAAATTTCGATGGTAACTAAATTACGGGCATTATCTAAAACATCAGCTTTAGCAAATCTTCCTGTGGTGAGATGAGGAACTTTTTTTGATGTAACATGTCCATAACATCCTACTAAACGTTCTGTATTAGTTTCTTCTCCAGAATCTTTGAAAATTAAACCAATAGGATTGGATAAAACTTTACCTACCCAGAGACTAAAAATAAAGGAAAGGACAAAGATTAAAATTCCGAGAAAGCCTGTGGGAATAGTATTCAAGAATGTACCAATCATCACGTTCAAAAACCAACCTGTGACTCCCCATGTGGAAAAATCGATCGCGAGTAAGATAAGTAAAGGACTTTTTCCCACTCCAAACCATGATAAAAAAGACCAAAAACTAAAATTACCGTCGGCATCGGAATCCATATCATTATTAATATCAATATCATCATCGATATTGACATTGAAATCCATATCACTATCTACATCGATACCAACATCGGCATCGACATCAATATCCGCATCGGCATCAACATCTTGTTCATCACCACCAGTGATAATTATTAGTAAGAACAAGCTGATACCAATTCCCAGAAAAATCCAGTAAGTTAAATTAGCTAGATTAAAGAGCATTTTATTGATAAATAATCGTTATCGAGAAAGCTTAACACTTTCTAAATAATAGCTTACATCTTGATTTATCGATCGCCTCTAATTTGTAAGAAATCGTAACTGCTTAATTTTTTGTTGTTAAAAATTTACGAATAAACAACAGATAAAAAAACAATTCTTAATTATTAACTGTTAACTTACTTGTGTTAACCTTAAAAAAGATTTTTCTTTCATTGGAAATGTAAAGACTATGAATTGGTTAAAATTAGGCTATAAAAGTATATTTGCGATCGTCGGAACTTCTTTATTTTATACATCTTCGGTTCAAGCTTGGCAACCAAAAAATCGTGAATTAACTTCTCATCATTCAGAAAATAGTCAACTGGTAGCCGAAAAATTCCGAAATTATTGTAACCAAGACGAAAGTGTTTTTTTCTTCGCCGAAACTAAAGATTTTTGGGTTAATATTTGTGGTGGTCATGCACCTTATCATTATGTAGGGGTAAGTAAAAAAAATACGACTAATAGCATTCGTCTTCCTTTAAATAATTATTCTCGTGATGGTAATTATTACCAAGCTAATAATGGAAATGTCGTCTATGAAGTTCTCATGAACACGGCTAAAGGTAGTTTTTTATTGGTTACTCAAGGTAATAAACAATTGGTTAGACAGCCTTTAATTTATTGGGAATAGAAGTTAAGAGAATTTAGAATTTAGAATTTAGAATTTGGAATTTGCGATTTATTTCTCATTCTCTACTTTCTTTTCCAACAAACAAATTATTATACTGCAAGTAAAACAGGTAAATGTTTAATTTAGACGATCGATTTTTACTTCTAGCTATTACAGGAAGTAATGCTTATGGTTTAGCGATCGAAGGCGTATCTGATGTAGATTATAAAGGGATATTTGTCGCTTCTAAAAGTTATTATTTAGGCTTAAAAGATATTGAGCAAATAGAAGGTAAAGGAAAAGAAGGTATTTTTACCAATAATCGAGATAATAAAGGTTTAACTAAATGTGCTTTTTCTAGCAAACATTCTTCACTTTTAGAAGGAAATGATTTTGTTCTTTATGAGTTCAAAAAATACTTAAAACTGCTCAGAAATGCGAATCCTAATATTCAAGAATTATTATGGTTAGATGATTATATCTATGTAAATCCTTTAGCTGATATCTTAATTAAAAATAGAGATAAATTTTTAACTAAAAAAGTCAAATCTAGCTATATTGGTTATGCTAATGCTCAACTTAAAAAAGTAGAAACTCACAGACGTTGGTTGTTAAATCCTCCTAAAAAAGAGCCTAAACCAGAAGATTTTAATTTTACTGAACTTTATAAACCTTTATCTCTGTCTGAAATAAATGCTTTTATGAACTTTATTTGGATAGTGGTCAGAGATTGTATTGAATATTTAGAACCAGCAGAAGAATTAAGATATATTATCCAAGAAAAAATTGATTATAAACAGATATTTCTTAATCATAGATTTCCTCAAGAAGCAGAAAAACAAATCCAAGAATATACTAATGCGAGTAACGATTTTATGAGGTTAACTTTTGCCTCTCGAGAATATTTGTCGGCGAAAAAAGAATGGAAAAGTTATCAAAGTTGGCAAAAAAATCGTAATGCCAAAAGACAAACTTTAGAAGCTAAATGTGGCTATGATAGTAAACACGCTAGTCATGCCTTAAGGTTACTTTATACAGGGAAAGAAATTATTAACAAAAAAACCTTAATTGTCGATCGAACGAAAGCAGGAGATGCACAATATTTATTAGAGGTGAAATTAGGTAATGTCTCTTATGAAGAAGTGATGAAAGAATGCAATAAAGTTTTTAATGAAATTAAATCAATGAAGGACAAAGATATTGATTTACCATCTCAAGTCGATGATGATTTTTTAAGTGATTTATGTATTGAAATAGTAGAAAAAATAGGTTTTTCAGGATGATTATTTGTCTATTTAAAAGCTGGATTAATTTTAGAGAATTAGTCAAATGACAATACATTGGCTATCAATTCCAACATTCAGAATTTGATGTTCGAGAAGATGATTTGTTAAATTTTCCCATGACAGATTTACGCACCATGGATCAACTGTGGTTAAATTATAGTAATGATAAATTTGGCTTTTCTGTACAAAAACAAATCTGGATTAATTGTGGCGGTACAGTAGGACAAGATGATTATAAAGTATTTTGCAAATTTGCTGAACAGGTAAAGTGGAAGAATGCAAGTAAATGGTTTTCTTACTCGAAATTAATTTTCAATACAAATGCACCAAAAGGACATCTGCCTTATGGGGGAGGAAAGGAGTTAAGAGTGGTGTGGGAGTTCCAAGGGGAGTTAGGTGGGGGGGGTAGATGGGAAAGAGTAAAGGTGGAAGGTAGGCATTGCATATCTCCTCTCTCTTCTCTACACTATAGCACATAAGGGATTCTGGAGATAATAAGTATTTTTTATCAATTAATTTAGTACCTATTTATCAGGGTTGTAGGATTTCATTACCTGTTGACAGTGACAAAAAAAGAGGATTTTGATATTATCAAGATAAAAAATGATACTAAATCAGAAAAATATAGGCAAAAATGTAGCCAATTTAACAGAAAATAAAGCAAAAATTGGCAACCAGACATAGTTATCCTATGATGACTATGCTAACTCAATAGTAATTGCGGAGAAATTCTTTGACATGATCAGGATTATAGCAATTAGCAAAAATAAATTTTTCAGCAACTGCGACTACTTCAGGATTATTTTTTTGCCAAAGTTGATAAAGTAGCTTAGCTTCTTGTTCCAATTTTGTTTGTTGATTAGTCTTCTTGTTATTGGTTGTTGTTTTATTGTTAGTTTTTTTCTTCTTTCTGCGAGTTAATTTAGGTAATAATTGATTTCCCCAATAGAATTTTTTCGGTGTTTTTATTTGAGGTTTATAACAATTTCTTTGACAAAACAAGATTATTTAATATTTTAAAAGTCAATATTTGACTATAATTAATATTATTAATAAGGGTAAACAAGAAATAAAAAAATTTTACCCTTTAACCTTTGTAGTTTGCCCTTTTGAAATATGAGCCAATTTCCTCATGACGATTTTGTTAAAGAATATCTGCCAGAATTAATTAAAGATTATGGAATAGTTTTTTCTGGAAAAAAGATTGCTTCTCAAATCAAGGAAATTGATGTTTTTTTTCAGCCACATAAAAAGATAATTAATGAATCTAATCAATTAGGTTTACTCAAGAAGTTTCTAAAGACAATTTGTTTATTTGAAGTCTATAGAAACTCAGTTTATACTCATCAAATCATTGAATGTATTGGTAAATTATCAGATGTAAAAACTTCTATTTCTAGAGAAAAGAAAAAAAATAAAGAAAAAAATAAGGGTCAAGAGGAAGTAAATTTATGGATTTTAACACCTACTTTATCAGATACAATATTGAATTCTTTTGAAGCAAAAAGAAAAGAAGATTGGGAAGAGGGAATATACTTTTTACCAGTCCCTTTATCAACGAGAATAATAGTTATACATCAGTTACCTGTCAATAAAGAGACTCTCTGGTTAAGAATGTTAGGTAAGGGAAAAGTTCAGGAAAAAGCCATAGAAGAGTTGAAATTATTATCGGTGGATAATGCCTACAGAGATAGTGTTTTGGAGTTAGTCAGTAATTTATTTACAATGCTACAATTAAACAAAGAAAAAAGTCAGGATTTAACCGCAGAGGATAAGGAGTTAATCATGAAATTATCACCCATTTATAAGGCAAGATTGGATGAAGTAAAACAAGAAGGGATTCAACAAGGAGTTGAGCAAGGTATTCAACAAGAGGCAACTTTATTGATTGTTCGCCAATTGAAAAGAAAAGTAGGAGAGTTACCTGCTAATTTTGAAGCTAGAGTGATGGGTTTGTCTGTTTCTGTTTTAGAAGATTTGGGTGAGGCTTTATTGGATTTTAATTCTCTTGATGATTTGATAGATTGGTTAGAAAAGTTCAACAATGCTTAGGCTATCGCATTTTCAGTAGAGTAGAGTGAGTAGAGCCTTCTAAAGAAATTATATATCAGTAACTCTCAATTCTCAATTATCATAATATTATTTTATCTTCTGCACTCTACATCAAAAAAGCAACGGAAAGCAGTATGTACTTTGTACGGTTATAACACTTTAATAATTGTTAACAAACAAGTTATTATGATGGTCAGTGGGAAGAAATCAATTAGTGATTGAAAATGATTCTATCTGAGTGTTTATTAATTAAAATTAGTCAAATTCTGCAAAACGATGACTCGTGCTACCAAGAAGAGAGTCATGATAGTTGCCATAATATCATTCAAGCACAACATGAATGGAATGGAGCGATCGCAGCGATACAAAAATTACTATCCACAATGATTGACACGGAAACAATCGACTCCCAAAGCAAACAGGGAATTATAATTTCTTCGGGTACACCAATTATTAATGACATTAGATTAGTCTCTCAATTAGAAACAGTCGTTTTTTCTCCCCCATCGAAGACAAAAGGTGCATTAATGCCTTGTGAAGATAATATTGCTCATCATTCAATAACACCATCATCTTTTATTGACATACCATTAGATAATCAAGATATTTTACAGGAAGAACAATTTTGTTTGGTTTTAACCGATAAATTTGCCTGTGTAATTGTTAAAACAGAAAACAACACTCACACAGATCAATTTTATTTTTCTTTTACCCCAGAAGTAATTAGAAAAGTTTGGTATTTGCTCAAAGTTAGACTAATGATGAATGAGAATCAAAATCATGACTATATTCAAGAATTAGTCAATAAATTTTCTCCTTATACACCTCCTTATCAAATTATTAGTCAATTTACTCGTTATTTGCTAACTGCATTAAAACAACAAGAATTATCTCAACATAGTTCTAATCTCCCACGCAGAAAAAAAGTAAAAAATCCCAGTATTTCTTTGAAAAAAACTCCTTTACCTCCATATCCAGAATTGGAATTATTACAAGCTTTAACTCATGAAATTAGAACTCCATTAACAACGATTAAAACCATAACTAAGCTATTAAAAAGAAAAGCTAAATTAACAAGTGAATTAAACAAACATTTAGAGGTAATTGAACAAGAATGTACCGAACAAATCAATAGGATGGAGTTAATATTTCAAGCGGTGGAATTAGAATCAAAATCTAACAAAAAACAACAATTAGAATTAGTTAATACTTGTTTAGAAAATATTTTAAACCAGAGTATTTCTCATTGGAAAAAACAAGCACAAAGAAGAAATATTGTTTTGGATATTGTTGTCCCTAAAAAATTACCACACATTGTTAGTGAACCCAAAATTCTTAGTCAAGCTTTGAGTGGTTTGATGGAAAGATTTATTCGTAATTTACCTAGGGGAGGTAATTTTAAAGTACTTATTTTACCTGTGGGAAATCAACTTAAATTACAGTTTATATCTGAATCTAATCATCATAATGGTAGTAGTAAATGTTTAGGAAAATTACTGTTATTCCAACCTGAAACAGGTAGTCTTTCTTTAAGTAATGATGTCACTAAAAATCTTTTTCATATTTTAGGAGGGAAATTAACAGTTAAAGAAAAAGCTTATCAAGGTCAGGTTTTTACGATTTTTCTTCCCTTAAATAATCACAGCAGTTTTTATCAAAAAACAAAATCAATTTAGAATAAATTTTGGCTTTTTTAAAAGCATAATTAAATTGGCAGAATAGTCTATGATTTTTGAAGAGTTTCGTTAATTATAGAATAGTATTTCTGTGTCGAAATATTTCTTTTAAAATTGGACAAGAAATATTCCCTACTTGCATCGCCCATTTTTTTTGCGTATTCAGAATTTTCACTTAAAAACAAGACAAAATCAGCTAGTCCTATACTGTCTCCATTGTCGAAGCACTTACCACATTGGGCTTCCATTATTAGTTGACACAAGAATGATTGTTCTGGACAAATAGCCGCAACGGGTATTCCTGCTGCTAAAGCACTATAAAGTTTACTAGGAGAAACAATACCGTCCATTTTGCTGTCTACAGAAATTAAAGATAAATCTCCTGCGGTCAAAGAATAAGGGATTACTTCTTTTTCTTGATAGGGAAGTAATACGATATTCTCAAGTTTTAACTCATTAATCTTTTGTACAATAAATTCATGTTTAGGAATGAGGATTTAATTATTGAGTAAAGTTATGTAGATTTTGGTCGGGCT
>JAALKG010000175.1 GCA_011088145.1 Cyanobacteria bacterium MH1_Bin12
TCTCTCATCTGTTATCACCTTTGATACTACATACTGAAGTGCGAGAACAGGGTTTAAAATTTATTTTTAGTGCGATCGAGATCTCGTAGGTTGGTTTGAGCCTTAAACATATTAGAATATAACTGATTAATTAATACTGCGAAACCCAACAACCATCGTCAGCATCAGAATGTATGAATTATGAATATCTTCTTAATCATTTTTCTGTTTGATGTATGTGTGTGAATGCGATCGTCTTATTATCAAAGTAAATCATACAATTGCTGACTAAACTTCCATCTCATAATTTTTTCTCCGTCCATAATGAACCGACATCACCTCCGTTCGATAGTCATAACTTCACTCAAATGTCATCGACTTTTTCTCGACCTTTGTTGGGGGAAAGAAGATAATAATTGAGTAACAAAATGTGGTTCAAAAATCAAACAGAAATTGTTAATAAAAATTATAATTTTGTCAAAAAAATTAACTAATAAATCTTGGAATGAAAGAGATTTGGTTGAAAATTGTTAAGCAGTATAAAGAGGAAAAATTGAAAAGCAAGAGCAGTTAAGACTTTGAACTATTTTATTTCATCGAACTGAGGTGATTTAAGTTAGCGATCGCATTTCACGATTTAAGTAATTATACTTGTATCCGTTGTTCAACAATCATTTATTCTGTTGATAATACAAATAAATACAAAAAAATACAACTGATAAATAAGATTGTCAGCTGTATTAATTGAATCTAAAAATTTGTTATGAAAATTAAATAAGACCTAATTTGAAATCATGAAAAATAATGCCAGCAATTGATCATTTGTGTACCAACAAAATCTCTGAATTGATGACTCCAAGATAAACTGTCAACGACTATTCCTGTGCATAAGACCATCATATAAAGAATCGAATATTTAAACATAGATTTAGCTAACTGTTTATCATCAAATCCTTGTTTTAATTGCCATCCTTTCACAATCAAATTAGCTCCACAGACACCAGCAAAAATCAAATAAATCAAACCGGAAGTATGTAAAGGATAAATAAAAATGAGGCTACAAACTACGGTCAAAATAGTATAAATCCAAATTTGTTCTACTGTAACTTTAGCTCCTTTTACCACTGGTAACATGGGGATGTTAACTTCTGCGTAATCATCAGAAATCATTAGTGCTAATGCCCAAAAATGAGGCGGAGTCCATAAGAATATAATTAGAAATAATGCCCATGCACTCAAACTCAAGTCTCCTGTTACAGCAGCCCAACCAACTAAGGGCGGAATTGCACCAGCTGCACCACCAATAACAATATTTTGAATAGTATGACGTTTTAACCAATGAGTATAGATCAACATATAAAAGACAATGCCAGAGGTCGCTAACAAAGCCGAAAGTAAATTTACCCAAATACTTAATATAGCGAAAGATAAAATACCTAAGATGATACCGAAAATAGTAGCGTGATGCGATCGCACTTTACCTGAAGGAATAGGTCGTTTTCTGGTTCTTTTCATGTCATAATCAATATCTTGATCATAAACACAATTAAAAGTCTGAGCTGATGCAGCGGCAAGAGTTCCACCCAATAAAGTAAGTAAAAGTAAAATAGGATCTACATTACCTTTACTAGCCATAAACATCGAGGCAGTAGTGGTAATTAAAAGTAAAGGAATAATCCGTGGCTTAGTTAATAAATAATAATTATTAATTACTTGCCACACATTTTGTTTTTGAGTAGATATACTTGTTCCAATCATTATGAATCTTTAAATTATTTACTGATAAAACCACTTCAATTTTTAATATCGGTAGTTTTAGACTACTACCATCATTAAAATGATTTTTTGATTATTTTCAAGGGTTATTGCAAAAGACAAATATATAGCTGACAAAAAAAGAGTCAAACTTTATTCTCATATCTTGAGATACAGATTAAAATTATCTGTTGTTAATTATCTATTGCTAATTGTTGACTACCTCTTTGACTAAAAATGGAAAAAGAGACGAGAAGACCGAATAATGCCGCACCCATTGTATGATGTGCAATAGTTAAGGGTTCGACCTGTAAATGAAGATAAAATGTTGCTACTCCTAGTAAAATTTGTAAAAGAAGAATTATGGCAATATATTTGCTTAATTTTTTAAGTGGATTGATTAGTCTAGGGGTTTTCCATGCTATTACTAAAAGAATAATAGAAGCAATCGTAGTAGGAAACACACCAATAATATGACTGTTCATAACTAAACAAAGTTCATTTCCGGCAAAACATTGATGTAATGCCCATTGAGAAGCGATTAAACCACCTAATAAACATTGAAGATAAACTAAGATGGTTGCGATCTCACTTGCTATAGTTAATTTTTTGACCACCGTAGAATTTTGAGTTGGATTAAGACTAGTCGCAATTGCAATTAATGTGCCAAAAAATAAAAGTGCTGTACCTAAATGGGCAGTCACGATATCAAACCTAAGTAATTGTGTAACTGTTAATGCCCCTAAAATACCTTGAAAAATGATTAATCCTAAAGCAAAACTAGAAGCCATTGGCAACCATTTTGGTAGTTGGGATTTGTACCACCATGATAATATTACTAAAATAATGGTACTAAATCCGATTAAGGAAGCATCTAGACGATGAAACCACTCTAAAAATACTTGTAAATTCATTTGTTGAGTTGGTATAACCTGTCCATAGCATAAAGGCCAATCTGGGCAAGCTAATCCTGCATTCATTACTCTAGTCGCCGCACCAATAGCCATCAAAGCTAAAGTTGCGATCGCAATTTTTCCAATTAGCCATCTTATCCATTTTAAAGGATGAGAGTTAGAAAAAGAGTTATAGTAAACCGATTCTGTCATATTCTCAACATAGATATTTCGAAATTGTCTCTTATTTATAGGTTAGGATCGATTTCTAAGAACTTCAACTATTTTTAAGAACTCTCTATGTTTATTGTCATAAAACTTTATATCCTATAATTTTATCTAGCAATAAATACATCAGAGTAAATTTTCTATGAGTTTAAAAGCAATAATCTTCGACGTAGATGGTACTTTAGCTGAAACCGAAAAAGATGGTCATCGAATTGCTTTTAATTTAGCTTTTCAACAAGCTGATTTGCCTTGGCAATGGGGTGTCAATTTATATGGTGAACTGTTAGAAATCGGCGGAGGTAAGGAACGTTTACGTCATTATTTAAATATTTATCAACCTCAATTCGATCTTCGAGAAGATTTAGATTTATTTATTCGTAAAATACATCAAAATAAAAGTTGCCATTATCGTCAGCTATTAGAAAACAACTCAATTCCTTTACGTGTTGGTGTGGAAAGATTCATCACCGAAGCATCTAATGCCGGTTTAAAATTAGCGATCGCATCCACAGCGTCAGTGGAAAATGTGAAAGCCTTACTAGATAATAGTCTTAATGGTGAAATGGCTAAATTGTTTACGGTTATTGTGGCAGGAGATATGGTAAAAAAGAAAAAACCTGCACCAGATATATATCAGTTAGCATTGGAAAAATTAAACTTATCTCCAGAAGAATGTATTGCGATCGAAGATACTAATCAAGGACTAATCGCTGCCACTCAAGCGGGTTTAAAAACCCTCATTACAGTCAATGAATATACCAAACAACAGAATTTTGAATTAGCCAGCTTAGTCGTTAATTATCTGGGAGAAAAAAATAACCCGTTTACTGTCATAGAGGGAAATAATCATAATCATGATTACTTTAATCTTGACTTAGCTCGTAAATTATAACAACCTGAGGCAACTATAACTCTATATCAGAATTTTTTGATCCCTCACTCGAAAACCATGTTAATTTGCATAAAAAACTATCCTTAGACTTAAAAATGAGGGTAAACATCCTTTTCAAACAAAGTTTCGATCGCTTCTGACCTTGTTTTTTTCACAGGTTCCTGATAATCAGAACGTATATCATAATCTGATCTTTCGGGAGGCTTTTCTAGTTTACTCAACCAAGTAGTATGAATTGTTACGCCAATATTCAATTCAGGATGTCTAGGGCGTGTCATCAATTAGAACTTAAAACAAGATAGAATATACCCCTAAGT